>NZ_QTQM01000017.1:0-138580 GCF_003854225.1 Burkholderia sp. Bp8986
GGGCTTACGGGTACCGCGACGACGAATACTTCTTCCTCAAGATCCGCGCCGCGTTCCCCGGTAATCCTCGATGAACCAAAAAAATACGGGCTGCCTGCGGACAAGAAAATTGTCCTGTTCTTCGGTACTCCCCGGCCGCACAAGGGGCTGGTCGAGACAGCCGAAGCAATTGCCGCGCTCGGGCGGAATGATGTCCTGTTCGCGATCGTCGGAGACTTCCCGGATCAGTCGCTGAAGGAGACGCTCAAGCAGGTTCGTGGTTGCCAGACGGCATTCATTGCCAACAAGCCATTCGCCGAAATTCCCGCAGTCGTCTCGATGGCTGACGTTTGTGTCTTTCTACACGACGGGGGAATGGTCGCGCAGTTTCAGGTTCCGGCGAAGCTTACCGATGCCGTCGGGATGGGTGTCCCCGTGCTGGCGTGTGACTCGCCGGCAATGGCCGATCTGTTCGAGTATGACGACGTTTCGATGGTTTCGATGGACAAGCTGACGCACGCGCTGGGCGCGGTGTTGAGTGCTGTCGATGGAAACCGGCCGCAGGGCAACCACCGCAGCACGCTGTTTCACGACGTCCTGTCGGTGGGGGTGAACGCTGACGAGCTCCGCAACTGGGTGACGGATCTTCGTTGCTCGAACGACGCTGAAATCGTTCGGCTCTTTGGCCATTTGATCAATCAAGGGCGTGAGCGCGAAACCACCGTCGAAGCGATTCGGCCGGACCGAGGGGCCAATGACGTCGTCACGAAGTCGAACGTTACCCATCGGAGTGATCAGCCGCAGTTCAGGTTGGGAAAGGACGCGTTCATGTTGCGCGGACTGCGTCCGATGGCCCCGATCGCCGTTGTGGCAAACGTGATGAACGACGAAGCATGGGAGCGTGTGAGAAGGATGCTTCCGGCCTTGGGCCAGCGACACGACTTGTTTGTGCTCGGGTTCTCCGATGTCGAGCACGTAAATTTCGGCAACCTGACGGCATCCGTGACAATCGTGGGTGACGGCGATGGTGACGGGAACGCCCAGCATTTTCTGCGACTGGCCGGATCGAACGTATTCGACGACTACCAGGCTGTTCTGTGGCTGACACCCGGCGAGGGCGACGACGAGCTTTCGGATGTCGCGAGCCGGGCGGCCGAATTTACCGCGGATTCAGGCTGGGGCATGCGCGCAAAGCGGTTCGTTTCGCTTTCCAAGGAGGGCGGCAATCATCGCGTGATCGATGGTGTGAAGATTGCACTGTCGCGCATGGGGCTGAGCCTTTCCGACGAGACGATCGCGGTGCCAGTTGGAGCCGAAGTATGGCTCAAACCTTTGCTGCTGAGAGGACTGGCTTCCGCGCTTTGGCCGAGTGAACTGGTTGGCGACAAGAATGCAACCAACGGGTTTCCGGGACGTCCGACCGTTCTGAGCGTATTGTCCGTGCTGGCAAAACTCGGGAATCTGGTTGTCCAATCTGAAGCGGACAGAGGGGCACAGACCGTTCAACCTGCTCGTCCTCGGACGTTGAAGACGATCGCGTTCTATCTTCCGCAGTTTCACCCGATCCCGGAAAACGATTTGTGGTGGGGGAAAGGGTTTACGGAGTGGACTAACGTCACACGCGCTCGACAGTTGTTCAGAGGCCACTATCAGCCGCGAGTGCCGACCGAACTCGGATACTACGATCTGCGTCTCGAAGAGACACAGATCGCGCAGGCTAAACTGGCCAGCGAATTCGGCATTCACGGGTTCTGCTACTACTACTACTGGTTCGATGGCAAGAAGTTGCTGAATCATCCGATTGAGCAGATGGCTCGATCCAAGAACGTCGATACGGGTTTCTGCGTTTGCTGGGCCAACGAAAACTGGTCGCGGAACTGGGATGGCCAGAACCGCCACGTGCTGATGGAGCAGACCTATACGCTCGAGAGCAATGTCGCGTTGATTCGGGAATTGATCCCGATGATGAGGGATCCCCGATGGATTCGTTACAACGGCAAGCCGGTCATGATGGTGTATCGAATTTCGATTATCCCGAACTGGCTGGAAACTGCCGCTGCGTGGCGAGAGGAGTGCCGCAAGGCGGGGCTGGGCGAGATTCACCTGTGCGCCGTTCGATTCGGGCTCGAAACGTTGCAAGGTTCTCCGGAGGATTACCAGCTCGATAGCTATGTGCTGTTTCCGCCTCACGAAGCGGAGCGCGTGGACTTGCGTGACAAGGTGCATGACCTGCACAAGAACTTTGGCGGTCAGATCTTCGATTACTCTGCAGTGGTGGAGGGCGATGTCGCGAAATTTGACGATGGCTATTCGTGGCCGGTGCACCGAGGAACCATGCTGGGCTGGGACAATACTGCTCGCCGCTTGACCGATGCGCGCGTGTTCCACGGAGCGACGCCATATGGCTTCCGTCGCTGGATGAAGAACATCCTCGAGCAGGAGCAGCGTTTCAATCAAGGGAACGAGTCGCTCGTCTTCATCAACGCGTGGAACGAGTGGGCGGAGGGTACGTATCTTGAACCCGACCAGCGTTGGGGGCGCTCCTATCTGAAGGCCTTTGCTTCGGCCACTCAGTCTGTCGCGGGTATCACGCCCCAGGTATTGCCTGCAGGGATCGCTTCTTATCCGAGAGAAACGGATGTACCCGTGCTGTCGGGAAATTCGCTTTCGGATTCGAAGGACGCCATCACGGATGGGAAGCCGCTGCCTTCGATTGTCTGGCATGAAGGGCAGAGGCAACCGAATCCTGATTGGCCGACCGTGATGCTCTGCGCGCACATTTCGGGCCATCATCTGTTCGGCGGCGAGCGGAGTCTCCTGGATGTGCTGTGCGCGTTCGCCGAGCAATCCGTCAATGTCGTGATGACGCTGCCGTCTGGCGGAAACAAGGCTTATATCCGCGAAATATGCGAGCGCAGCCTAGGTGTATATTGCTTCCCCTATCCGCAGTGGAAAAACAACCGGGACAGCAAGGCTTGGTTGACGGTGACGTTTGCAGATATCATCGCGCGTCACGCGGTCGATGTTGTGCATGCGAACACCATCGTGCTGCTTGAGCCGTTGGAGGCTGCGACGCGCATGGGCAGGACGCGGGTCGTTCATTCGCGCGAGCTGATTTCGCTTGACGATCCGTTGCGTGAACAACTTGGACTGACGATCAGCGAAATCATTGGGCGTGTATTCGAACGTTCGGACTGGGTGATTGGAAATAGTCGCGCCACGACTCAGTTGTTTTCGCGTCCGGGGAAGACGCTTTACGTACCCAATGCGGTGACGCTGAGTGATTTCGAACTGGGGAACAAGTTCGGTAACACGATCAAGTTTGGCATCGTCAGTTCGAATATCCCTAAGAAGGGCGTGGAGGATTTCGTCGAGGTGGCGCGACGAGCTGCGGTACTCACACCGCGAGCCCGCTTTGTGGTGGTCGGCCCGGTGAATGCCCAGGTCAAAAAGTGGCAGGAAGAGGTCGAGTCGGGCGCACGTCCTGATAACCTGATCATTGCCGGCTATGCCGAGCATCCGCGCAAGGCGATGTCGGAATTGAACGTGCTTCTCAATCTCTCGCACTTTGCCGAGAGCTTCGGCCGTACGGTCGCCGAGGGCATGGCTGCACGCCGCCCGGTTATTGCCTATGACTGGGGTGCACTGGGCGAACTGGTGCAGCACGGGAAGACAGGCTTTCTTGTGCCTTACCGCGATATCGACGGAGTCGTGGACGCGGTGCTGCGCTTTTGCGAAGACGACACGCTTGTTTCGGAAATGGGGCAGGCTGGTCGATTGTTTGTCGAGCAGCATTTCACGCAAGACAATCTGAAGGCCGCGCTTTCGGACGGCTATGCAAAGATTCTCGATCGGAAAGGTTTGCTCCCGAGTGACAATGCACCTGCCGTTGTCGCGGCACGAGCGATCGGTTATGCACCGCCGACGACCGTGATCGTGCCCGTCTATAACGCAGTCACTGCAGTTCGCGACTGCCTGCGATCGGTGCTGCAACATACCGATCTGACCAGGGATCGGCTGATCGTGATCGACGACGGCAGCCCTGATCCGGGCATCACGCCGATGCTTGAAGAGTTCGAGGGTGTGCCGGGTGTCCTCATCCTCAAGAATGACGTCAATATCGGCTATACCAAGACGATAAATCGTGGGATTCGCGAGGCGGGTGACAATGACGTCGTATTGCTGAACTCGGATACGGTTGTAACGCCGCGCTGGCTCGAAGGGTTGCGGGCTGTCGCCTACAGTCGCGAGAAGGTAGCAACCGTTACCGCAATGAGTGATAACGCAGGCGCGTTTTCATTCCCTAAGTTCAATGAACACTGTCCGCGTCCGTCGCATCTGAGTCATGACGAATATGCGCTCCTTGTGACACAGGCAACACAGGCATGTGTTCCGCCGGAGGTGCCCACCGGTTCGGGATTCTGCATGTACATTCGCCGAGCGCTCATTGACGAATGCGGGTCATTTGACGAAGAGGGTTTCCCTCGAGGCTACGGAGAGGAGAACGACTTCTGCATGCGCGCCTATAAGGCTGGTTGGCGCAACCTGATTTCTCCTTGGTCGTTCGTCTATCACATTCGAACGGCCAGCTTCAAGGGAGAAAAGACTGCGTTAGTCAAGGCGGGCGTGGATGTGGTGACCCGACGATATCCGGAATACGCAGGACTGGTTAAAGCGGCCTTTGCAGGCGCCGAGATGGGGCGCGTACGTGAAGCGGCCGGATCGGTAGTGAACGGCTGAGTCTGCGGCGGCGATCGCCGACGAAACTTGTGGTGAGGCGCGGTCGCCGCTTTAGGTGGGTTCCTGGCGCGGTGAGATTTGGGATGATTTGGAGAGGAGGTGCCCTTGGAAACGAAGAAGGTTGCTGTTCGGTTGCTGGTCTTGCTGAGTGTCACGGCATCTTCAGTATCGTGGGCGGCTGACGCAACGAATGCGAAGTGCGTGGGTATTTCTCCGGATCTGAAGATCGATCGAGTGTGGGGCGCTTCGCGAGTCAAATTCGATGCGCTGGAAGATAAGAAATTTGTTTATGTGTCGTACTACGACGCTGATCGATGGCTGTCGGTTGCACAGATAAACAAGTGTACTGGGGAGGTCGAGAAGACGCGCGTTGGATCGCGCTTTGTCGGATGGGACGCCCACAACTCGATTGTCATTGCGCTCGACAAGTCGAATCGACTTCATGTTTCCGGGAATATGCACGCTTCTCCGCTCGTATATGCACGGATGGACGCTCCGGACAAACTGGCGGGACTGGAAGCAGTTCGACCGATGATCGGATCAGACGAGGCACAAGCGACGTATCCCTATTTCTTCCGGTTCATGGATGGGGCGCTCGGGTTTTCGTACCGCTCCGGACATAGCGGAGACGGCGAGGAATTCATCAACCGGCTCGACAACTCCGGGTGGGTCCGCTGGACAAATCGTCCAATTTTTGCTCCGACTTCCGAGAAGAAACCAGTGAATGCGTACCACACGAATTACGTTCGCGGGCCGGATGGGTTCTTCCATGTTGCGTGGGTCTGGCGGGAAAATTACTTCGTCGAGACGAACTTCAACGTGAATTACGCGAAGAGTCGTGACCTTAAGACGTGGCAAAACAGTGCGGGCGACGTCATTCCTTTGCCGATTACACCAAGGACGGCTGAAGTCGTGGATGAGATCCCGGAAAAAAGCGGTCTGCTGAACAATATCCGGCTGGGGTTCGATGAAGCCGGCCGACCGGTTATTTCTTACTTGAAATTCGATTCCAAAGGAGCGACGCAACTGTTCCATGCTCGTCTTGAAAACGGAATCTGGAAGACGGCGCCAGCAACGCAATGGACCTATCGTTGGGATCCGAGAGGTGGCGGCACCATCAAGGGTGAAATCAATTTCTCGGGCGTCAAGGTGAGTGATGGTCACCTGATCGAGCAGGTGAGTCAGCCGGAAATCGGTGCGAAGACATTTGTCTACGACGACGGATCGATGAAGGTGGCGGAGGCTCTTTCTCCCAGTGTGTGGAGTCCGTCTCCGGCCGTAAAGAAGGTTCAGGCACCTAAAGGCGCAGTACCTAACGTCCAGACGGTGAGATTCGAGAATATGGCGGCTAATGAGTCGAAGGAGGGGCATGTCGTTACGTGGTTCAGTTTGCCTGCGGATAACAGGGACAAGCCGCGCAATTGCGACAACTCGGCTGTTCCGTGTGATTTCACTTCGGATTTGATCTTGCATACGGATCGCAAGTCGCCCTGATGATGGAGCCTTGACCTGCCGCGGGTTTCGCGGCGGTGGGTAGGTGTCGGCCCGTGGCTCTGGATCAGATATTTTTAACTGCTTCACCGTAAGCAGACGATGAAAGTAAGGGTAGATATAAGAGATGAAGATTCCTGTGTTTGCCTGTGAGAAATACGCATGAAAATCGCTATCGCCGGCACAGGCTACGTCGGCCTGTCCAACGCCGTCCTGCTGTCGCAGCACAATGAAGTCGTTGCTCTGGACATCGTCCCCGAGAAGGTGGCGATGCTCAACCGCAAGGAGTCGCCGATCGAGGATGCCGAGATCGAGGACTACCTGCGCCACAAGGATCTGAACTTCCGCGCGACCCTGGACAAGGAAGACGCGTACGCCGGGGCCGACTACGTGGTGATCGCCACGCCGACCGACTACGATCCGGATACGAACTACTTCAACACCCGCTCGATCGAGGTCGTCATCCGCGACGTGATGGCGATCAACCCGCGCGCGGTAATGGTGATCAAATCGACCATTCCGGTCGGCTACACCGAGCGCACGCGTGCGGCACTCGGCACCGACAACCTGATCTTCTCGCCGGAATTCCTTCGCGAAGGCAAGGCGCTGTACGACAACCTGCACCCTTCGCGGATCGTGATCGGCGAGCGTTCGCGGCGAGCCGAGGCGTTCGCCGATCTGCTGAAGCAGGGGGCGATCAAGCAGGACATTCCGACGCTGTTCACCGGCAGCACGGAAGCCGAGGCGATCAAGCTCTTCGCGAATACGTATCTGGCGATGCGCGTGGCGTATTTCAACGAACTGGACACCTACGCCGCGCAGCACGGTCTCGATACGCATCAGATCGTCGACGGCGTCTGTCTCGATCCACGCATCGGCGCGCACTACAACAACCCGAGCTTCGGCTATGGCGGCTACTGTCTGCCGAAGGACACGAAGCAGCTGCTGGCCAACTATCGCGACGTGCCGCAGAACCTGATCCGCGCGATCGTCGAGTCGAACAGCACGCGCAAGGACTTCATCGCCGAAAGCATTCTCAAGCGCAAGCCGAAGGTTGTCGGCATTTACCGTCTCGTGATGAAGGCGGGGTCCGACAATTTCCGCGCGTCGAGCATCCAGGGCGTCATGAAGCGCATCAAGGCCAAGGGCGTCGAGGTCATCGTCTACGAGCCGGCATTGCACGAATCGACGTTCTTCAATTCGTCGGTCGTGCACGATCTGGCCGAATTCAAGCACTCCGCCGACGTGATCGTTGCAAACCGGCTGACCGACGATCTGACCGACGTCGCAGCCAAGGTCTACACGCGCGACCTGTTCGGCGGGGACGCATGATCGACCAGCAGTCCGGTCACGCGGTAGGCGCGGCGAGCGCGTTGCCGCGCATCCTGTTCTTCAACGTGAACGGCTCGGGCATGGGCCACCTGAACCGTTGCCTCGCATACGCGCGTCGCCTGCGGGGCCGCGCTCGCCCGTATTTCTTTTCGCTGGCGTCGGCGATCGAAATCATCGAGGAGATGGGATTCGAAGCGGACTACTTCGTTTCGCATTACTGGTCGTCGAGTTCGACGTTCGGCTGGAACAGTGAACTGGCCGTCCGATTGGGCCTGATGCTGGAGCGGGTACGTCCGGATGCGGTCGTATTCGACGGCACGTGGCCGTTCAAGGGTTTGCTGACGGCCTGCGAAATGTATGGATCGCCCGTCCTCGTGTGGTCCAATCGCGGGTTGCTCAAAGCCGATACCAAGGCGGTGCCGGTGGACGAATCGTTGTTCGATCTCGTGATCCAGCCCGGTGAACTGGGTGCGACCGAAGCACGCGCGTCCCTGACGAACGGCGGCACGCGGCTGACGGTTCCGCCGGTCTGCCTGCTGGAGGACGACGAGTTGCTCGACCGAGGAGCGGCGAGAGATGCGCTTGGCCTGCCGCAGGCGGGCCGCTTCGTCCTCTTTTCGCTCGGCCCGGGCAATCTGAAGGATGTCGCCGGAATCGGGCACGGACTGATCGCCTTCTTCGAGGCGGCCGGTTTCCAGGTGGTCTGGGCGCGTGCGCCCATTTCGGTGCGTGACGTCGAATTGCCGGCCGGCGTGTTGCCGGTCTCGGTCTATCCGTTGGCGCGCTATCTGCGTGCGTTCGATGCATTTGTCGGCGCAGCGGGCTACAACACCTGCTGCGAACTGGTGCAGTCGGGCGTTCCCGCGCTGCTGGTGCCCAACGCACAACTGGTGGACGATCAGGTGCGTCGCGCACTGATGGTCGCCGACGTGATGCCGGCTGTCGTTTCGGCGTGCGAGACTGAACAGGAGCGCAAGACGGCCGTCGACGCGCTGCTGGGCCTGTTGCCCGATGCAGGACCGGCGCAGCGCGTGGTGCCGATGAACGGCGCGTCGCTCGCGGCGGACGAGATCATCGCCAGGATTGCCGACAAGAGGCGAACGCATTGAGCATCATCGACCAAACCCGGACCTTGAGGCGTGAGTTGCGTGCGTTGGCGGCGAAGCCCGACTGGACGTTGCTGACGCGCCACGACCTGCTCGCCGGGAAACCGCCTGCCACGCTGAAGGAGCGCGCGTGGCGCGGTGCCAGGCGCCTGCCGGCCACGTTAGGCGTGATTCCGCCTCACGTGACGAAATATCCGTGGCTGTCGACTCTGAAGCACGCACCGGTTTCGGCCGAAGCGAACACGCTGCTGATCTGGGCGCCGGGTACGGAGCGCGATGCACTGCGCCGTGCGTGCGAAGGATTTTCCGCGCGGCTGAGAGGTAACGATGCGCTGGCGCCGGTACTGGTGACCGACGTGGCCGATTTCGCCTTCTATTCGCGGCTGGGCTGGCTGGTGGAATACCTGCCGGAATTGAGCGGTGAGGACCGTTCCTATCGCGAGAGAAAGCGCGCGTACCTTGCGTGGCGCTATCGCGATGCGCGGATCGTTCCGCCGGCCGCGGCGCAGGCCAACGACGCCGACTGGAAGGCACTGGTGGAAGTGAACTGAACATGATGGATAGAAATCGCTATGCCATGTTGACGGTGGATACCGAGGCGCTGCCCAAGCGCGCCACGGAGGATCACGTCAAACGGCTGATGTGGGGTGTGCACGAAAAGGGGCGGGCGGGGGTCGGTGAAATGGCTTCCATCGGCGACGAGTTCGGCGTCAAGCACGTGTTCTTCGTGGACCAGTGCGGCGCATATGCGTATCTCGACGAGACGAAGGACGTCGTGCGCCGACTGGATGCCGCAGGGCAGGACGTGCAACTGCACACGCATCCCGAATACCTGCCGGACGCGTTCTGGGCCGAGCACGGCCTTGCGCGGCGTCCGCAATACATGAACCAATACACGGACGATGCGCGTGCGGAGTTCGTGATTCGCCACTTCGGCGGGCTGATTTCGGCGGAAACGGGCAAGCCGGTGCTGGCGCACCGTGCAGGTTCGTTCCGCTGGAATGCGTCGACGATCCGGGCGCTGAAGTCCACCGGCGTACAACTGTCGTTCAACAATTCCCTGTGCGCCGTCCATGCCGGGCAGTGCAATTACAGCGAGCCCACGAATCTGCCGTTCCAGTGGTCGAACGGCGTGATCGAGGTGCCGATGACGGAAAAGAAAATCCTGCCGAAGGTCGGCAAGGAAGAATGGTGGGCACGCCTGACTTACCCTGAGTCGCCGTATTTCCGATTCCGTCCGTGGTGGGGCAAGCTGCTGCTCGACGCGTTCAGCGGCAGTCCGACGTTCTCGATCTTCCTGCTCCATTCGTGGTCGCTGCTGTATTGGGACGAAAACGGCCACGCGACCTACCGGGACGACCAGCGCGTCGAAGGCTACCGGAAGCTGCTGTCGCGGCTGACGAAGGACTACGACGTGATCACCACGGCGGAATTCCTGGACCTGCAGGCCCGAGGAAAGATCCGGACCACGCATACGACCGATCTCGCCCATGCCGAACTGAAGGCGGCCGGGGCGGTGAAAGCATGAGCACAATGCTCGATTCGTTGCAGACGGCGTTGACCGAGCCGCTTCTCGCGATGAGCCGTCGACTGACGGCGCATGTGCTCGAGCGCAAGGTGAAGCAGCGTTCGCGCGGCGTGCCGTTCGTCGGTGATCCGGACAGCATGCTGTACGTGGCGGCTAGCGCGTTGCCGTATCACACGAGCGGCTATACGAC
Organism: Burkholderia sp. Bp8986; assembly: GCF_003854225.1. Lineage (NCBI taxonomy): Bacteria > Pseudomonadati > Pseudomonadota > Betaproteobacteria > Burkholderiales > Burkholderiaceae > Burkholderia > Burkholderia sp. Bp8986. The sequence continues at coordinate 10,367 of NZ_QTQM01000017.1, forward strand.
GCGCACGCACGAAGTCGTTCGCGCCTTGGCCGCTGCGGGCGGTCGCGTGCATCCGCTGACGCGGCCCGGTTATCCCGGCGATCGCGTGGATCGCCTGATGGATGTCGCGGGAAGCGACACGCAGGTCAGCGAGGTCCGGTATCTGCATGCGAGCGCACCGTTGAACAACCGGCCGGTGCTGATGTATGCGTTGCAGGCAGCGCCGGTCATCGCGCGCGTGGCCATGCAGCATCGCGTGTCCGTGATCCACGCGGCGTCGAATCACGTGAACGCGCTGCCGGCCCTGCTGGCGGCGCGGCAACTGGGCATCCCGTTCCAGTACGAGATGCGCGGGTTGTGGGAGTTGACGCGCATCTCGCGCATGCCGGAATACGAAGGGCGCCAGGGGTTCGCGCAGGGGCTGCAACTGGAGGGCCTGGTGGCCCGTCACGCGGACAAGCTGTTCGTGATCTCGGCGCAGCTGGGGCGGTTCGCGCGGGACCGCTGGGGGATTGCCGGCGAGCGGATGCATCTGCTGCCGAATTGCGTGGACCCCGAGCGGTTTACGCCGTCGAAACCCGATGAGATCGACGCGGACACGATCGGCTATGCGGGTTCGCTGATCGGCTATGAAGGGCTCGATACGTTGATCGATGCGGTCGGGCGGTTGATCGGGGAAGGGCGCACGGTGCGGGTCGAGATCGTCGGAGAAGGCGAGGCACGGCCGGCGCTGGAGGCACAGGTCCGACGCCTCGGATTGGCGGAGCAGGTTCGCTTTCTGGGCCGGACGTCGCCCGAGCAGGCGCGCAGGACGCTCGGCCGTTGCGCGCTGGTGTGCATTCCGCGCAAACCGTTCAAGGTTTGCGAGATCGTGCCGCCGATCAAACTCGTGGAGGCGCTCGCGATGGGCAAGCCGGTGATCGTGCCGGATTTGCCGGTGTTTCGCGACGAACTGGGCCCGAGTCCGGCCGGCTGGTTTTTCAAGGCCGGCGATGCGGTCGACCTGGCGCGGGTCATCGATGCGGCGCTGTCCGATCGCGGCACGCTCGCGGCGTTGCGCGGCCAGGCGAGAGAATACGCGGCCACGCAGCGCCGCTGGCGCGAATTTGTCATGAACGCACTGCCAATGTCGCAGGGTGAGGGGTTAAATGGTCGGCAGGGTCATTAGAAAACTGGGTTCGTTGGTCTACGACTACCCGACGGTTGCGGAGGACGTGGAGCAGGCCGGGCGCTTCGGGCGCCTGAAGATCGCGCTCGTCACGGATTACTTCACGGCGGATTGCCTGTCGGCGGAATGCCGCGTGCGCACCATGACGCCTGCCAACTACGCGGACGTGATCGGCAACTGGAAGCCCGATCTCGTGTTCGTGGAATCGGCGTTTCATGGCGTGGACGGAAGCTGGCGCTACGAGCTGGCGCGACAGTCGCCGCCGATGCGCCTGGGTAAGCCGACGGCGATCTTTCGCCTGGTCGACTTCGCCAGGCGCGCGGGTGTGCCGACCGTATTCTGGAACAAGGACGACGGCGCGTTCTTCGACACGTTCATCGACGTGGCGAAGGTATTCGACTACGTGTTCACGACCGACGAGGAGTGTCTCGATCGGTATCGGCAGCAGGTGCCCGCGCATGTGCCGGTGAATACGCTCGTGATGCCGTATCAGCCGGCGGCACACAACTTCTCGGGCTTCAATTTCGTGCGCAACGAGGCGTGCTTCACGGGCAGCTATTACCGGCGCATCCTGAACGAACGCCGCCGCTTTCTCGACATGGTGTTCGACACCTGCGAGCAGAGCGATCTGCCGCTCAACGTATTCGACCGCAATCACGATCGCCTGTCGCGCTTCTTCGAGTTTCGCTATCCGAAGAAGAGCGGGCTGCGCGTGCATGGCAAGGTGCCGCATCGGGAAACGGCGCATGTGTACAAATCCCATGCGATCTCGATCAACGTGAATTCCGTGACGGGCTCCGAGACGATGTTCTCGCGGCGCCTGGTCGAAATCCTCGCGTGCGGCGGCATCGCCGTGACCAACGCGAGCCGCTCGGTCGACCGGTACTTCCGCGGGTTCTGCCACGTGATCGATACGCCTGACGAGGCGCGGGAGTTGTTTTCGCGGCTTCGGCACGGTCCGTCGCAGGACGATCTGGACCGGGCCGAGGCAGGCGCACGCTACGTACGACAAAACCATACGTGGGCGCACCGGCTGGAGGAAATCTTCGCCGTCGTGAAGATCTGAGGAGAAGCGGTCACGATGCTCGCGCTGCTCTCCTATGCTGCCCAGCTGGTGTTTCTGCTGGTGGTGCTCTACTTTGCGCTGTACGTGCTGCTCGAACTGCGCGTGCTGCTGATTTCGCGCAAGGTCGAACGGCGCAAGCTGACCGACCTGGCGCAGCCCGTCCGGATTTCCGAAAACGGGTTTCATCCTCGGGTCAGTGTGCTGCTGCCGATCTGCAACGAGTCCGAGGTGGTCGAGCGGCTGATCGACGCGGCCTGCCGGCTGACCTATCCGCCGAACGAGATCGAGATCCTGGTGCTCGACGACTCGTCGGATGCGACGACGAAACTGGCACGGGCCAAAGTCGATCGCTACGCCGCCGACGGAATCAACATCCGGCTCGTCAAGCGCCAGTCGCGAACGGGCTACAAGGCCGGCAATCTGGTCAACGGCATCCAGCAGTCGTGCGGCGAGTTCTTTGCGATCTTCGATGCGGACTTCGTGCCGCCGGCGGATTTCCTGCTGAAGACCATTCCGTGCTTCACCGATCCGAAGCTCGGTTTCCTTCAGACCGGTATCGGCTACGAGAATCGCGACGCGTCGTTTTTGACGCGCTTCCAGGCCATGGAAATGGGTCACCAGCAGTACGTGACGGTAGGGCTGAGCGAGGACGGCGACATGGCTTCGCTGAGCGGCAGCTCGTGTGTGTGGCGCAAGGAGTGCGTCGATGCACTGGGCGGCTGGAATGCGTCGACGGTCACCGAAGACGTGGACCTCGGCTATCGCGCGCAGTTCGGTGAATGGAAATACGCGTATCTGCGAGAGGTCGTTTCCATGTCGGTGCTGCCGGAGACCATCAGCGCGTTTCGCATTCAACGGGAACGCTGGGGGCGCGGCCTGATCCACAGCGGGTTCAAGCATGTCGGGCAAATGTTGTCGCAAAGCATGCCGCTGATGAAGCGGATGCACGCGATCTCGGTGATGTTCTCGTCCGTGCTGCTGGCTTCGATCTATGTGCTGATCCTGCTCAGCCTGCCGTTGACCTGCCTGGTGCATTTCGACGGCGAAGGTATTCATCTCGGCGCATTCGTCTTTTTTGTACTGGTGGCAATCTGGGCGCTTGCGAATGCGTTCGGTTCACGCAAGGGTGCGAGATTCGACGACAAACCGAGTGTTCTGAAAACCGTATGGGATACCTACCTTTATATCGCGATGTTCTTGCCGATGGCCTGGTATTACTTTGCGGGGGGCGTGCGCGCCGTTTTCGGCGTGTATAGCGGTTTTCATCGCACACCAAAAGGAAAGGAAGCCTATCGTTCCACGATGCCGCGTATCAATGCAGTCCTGCTGGCCGGAGAAATCGCCACGTTTTCCTATTCGCTCGTGACGATTTTGCTGGCGATTCAGAAGAAGAACTACGTTCTGATTCCGCTCAACGTAACGGTTTGCGTCGGCTTCGGGATGGTTCTCTATTGGTCGTGGCGAGAGCGCCGTGCCCGTGAGCAATCGTGATTTCAAGGTGCGCGCAGTCGAATCGGTCCAATTGACGGGCGAGAATTGCCGATTCGTTAAGGGTACCTTCCTTTCTTCCATGTGGCCTTCGTAAAGAAATTGTCAGCATCGAAAGCAACCCCAATGTTTGCGCGACGAGGGAACGCGCAATAACAATCGATACCGTAAGACGAGTTCCGCAGACCGCTGATGCACTGACCGGCCGCTCGATCCGCCGAGGGCGGCCCATACATTTTTACCGAGGGCGTGGCCGTCCGGTTGCGCTCGCTTCGCCGGTCTGGCGCCGGTCGAAGACGCTGCCTGACGATCTCCATACATAGTTCAGCGAACCAAGCGAGTCGAAGGATCATCAAGATTTGCAAAGAACATTCGAGGAATTCTATCCGACCCAATTGGACGGAGCAGAATGCCACCAGACAGCCTTTCGTCGAACTCGCCAGGTCGGAGGGTATGTCTGACAAATAGCCGGAAGAACTTTAAGAATTGCTTGCGGGATGCCCGCATGCTGTCCGCCGCGCGGTGCCGCGCGCATCGGTTATCTGCGCGATTAAAGCATCCTGAGGATCGGTCGCGACCGGACGGTCAGGAGAGCGGTTCGGCATTTTTTTCCGATATTTGTACTTCGGGAACCGGTGTGCGGCCGGTACTTGAGGATTGCAGGCAGCGCGAGTTTCTACCTTTGCATGGAGCAGGACCGCCGGCGCATGTCTGATGTAAGCGGTTGTAACACGTAAGGTTTTACTCGAATATTAATATTGATGTATGATCGCGTCGGCGCGTTGTAAGCTTGTGGCCAACTGCCTTTCGCGCCGCGCAAATTTCCATGTGGTTGCATTCGCTGCATGGTCCGCACATTTTTTCGCAACCCTGATTCGGGCGGTCGCACGTCGTCACGTCGATGTGCGATATCAGTGCGTGGCATGTTGCTGGCGTAGTCAAATCATACGAAATAATCAAACGCAATAAATCGACAATGTTGTCCGCTGCTTGGTCGAAATATCAGGCAGCGCTTGGCGCTTGGAGATCGATAACCAGACGGCCGCTGAAAAACAATGTTCGTTTAAAACGATGGAAAAACAGCAATATTCGCAACCGGGGAGGGCGGGTGAGCGCAAACGGGCCACGAGCAATCGTGATAACCGGCAGTAGTGCCGGGCTTGGGCGCGCGCTGGCATTGAGTTATGCCGCGCCCGATATCACGCTGGGGTTGATTGGCAGAAATTCGGCACGGCTGGAATCCGTCGCCGCAGAATGCCGCGCGCGCGGCGCCCGCGTCGTGATCGGCTGCATGGACGTGCGCGATTCGGCCGCCGTCCAGGACTGGATGATCGATTTCGATACGCGATACCCGATCGAATTGATGATTGCGAATGCAGGCGTCGCCAGCACGCTGCAGTCCGCCGACGACTGGGAGCACATGGCGCGTACCGCCGACGTCGTCGATACCAACCTGTACGGCGCACTCCATGCGGTGCTGCCGGCCATCGACCGGATGCGCATGCGCGGGCGCGGACAGATCGCGGTCGTCAGCTCGCTCGCCGCATTGCGGGGCATGGCCATCTCGCCTGCCTATTGCGCGAGCAAGGCGGCGCTGGTCGCCTACTGCGATTCCGTGCGCCCGATCCTCGCACGCGAGGGCATCGGCCTGTCGGTCGTGATGCCGGGTTTTGTCCGCACGGCAATGAGCGACGTCTTCCCGGGCAGCAAGCCATTCATGTGGAGTGCGGACAAGGCCGCCGGATACATCAAGAAGCGCCTCGCGCGACGCCGCGTGGAAATCGCCTTTCCGTTCAGTCTTGCCTTCGGCATCAAGTTGCTGCGCCTGCTGCCGGCGACGCTGGCGGATGCCATTCTCGGTCGTCTGTCCTACCTCCCGCGCGGGAAGGCGTGACGTGCTGCCCGGATTCGCGTTCGCGGCTGCCGCAGCCGCACTCTCATTTCTCGTAGAGGCCATCGCGTATCCGCGCGCGTCGCTCGTCCGTTCGCCGGCGGCGATCGCACTGCATGTCTGCGCGTTCGCGATCGTGGCGGGCGCGACTTTCGCCGTGACGGCACGGCCGCTTTTCTCGGCATCCGTCGCCCTCGTGCTGATCGGCTTGCTGGCGGTCATCAGCAACGCAAAATACGAATCCCTGCGCGAGCCCTTCGTCTTTACGGACCTGAGCCTGTTCAGCCAGGTATTCGCACATCCGCGTCTCTATCTGCCGTTTCTGAGTGCCGGCAAGGTGCTCGGCATCGCTGCCGCCGTTGCGGTCGCGACGGCCGGGTTTCTGCTCGAACAATCGGCCGGCTCGACGGCGCGTAGCGCCGCCGCACTGATCGCGGCCGCTTGCGTGCCGGTTTGCGTCGCGCTGTCGCGTCGCATGCCGCTGACGCTCGACCCGATGGCGGACCAGCGCCGCACGGGGTTCTTCGCGACATTCGTCGCTTACCTCGTCAACGGGCTGCGGCCCGCGGAACGCAATGCGTTCTTTCGCGCGGTCGATGCCGGGCCATTCTCCGGCGGCCGTCCGGACAGCACGCCGGACGTGATCGTCGTCCAGAGCGAATCCTATTTCGACGCGCGCCGTCTCGGCGCAAGCGTGCTGTCGGAGCCTTACGCGAATCTCGATCGCGCCCGCAGCGAAGCATTCATGCAGGGTAGCCTGGACGTTCCCGCCTGGGGCGCCAATACGATGCGCAGCGAATTCGCGATGCTGACGGGTTTGCCGTCGGCGGCGCTCGGCTATTCGCGCTTTTATCCGTACATGTACGTGCGCCGCGCGTGCGCGTCGCTGGCGGGCTGGTTCAAGCAAGGCGGATATCGCACGCTCGCGATTCATCCGTATCACGCCGACTTCTTCGGGCGCGACCGGGCATTCCGGTTCATGCATTTCGACCGCTTTCTGGACATTCGGGATTTCGGCGATGCGACGCGAATCGGGCCGTATATCGGCGACGGTCCGGTGGCCGATGCGATCATCGCGGCCCTCCAGGCGCACGGCGACAGGCCGGTATTCGCATTTGCGATCACGATGGAAAACCATGGCCCGCTGCATCTGGAATCGGTCGGGCCGGGTGAGTCCGAATCGCGGCATACGCTCGGCGACGACGCGCGCTGGCGCGACCTGACCGCCTATCTTCGACATGTCGAGAATGCCGACGGCATGATCGGCAAGCTGACTGATTATCTCCGCATGCGGGAACGACCGACCGTGCTGTGCTTTTACGGCGATCACGTTCCTGCTTTGACTTCGGTGTTCGACGCGCTCGGAACCGAACCGACCAATAGCGACTACTTTATTTGGCGCAACTTCGCGAACGATTTCGGCGAGCAACGAAACGTTCGCGTCGAGAGTCTCGGTGCCGCGATACAGCGCGCGATGGTGCACGTCGATTGCACGCGCGCCGCTTCGCCGACCGGGATGCTGCAGACGCCGGCGTGATGATGGAAAAACGAATTGCAATTATTGGGATAGCGTGCCGCTTTCCCGGTGGGGTCGAGGGACCGGACGACTTCTGGCAACTGCTGTGTGACGAACGCGATGCCGTGACCGCCATCCCACCGGACCGTTTCGGTACGGCGTTCTACCAGCACCCGTCGAAGCGCGAGCCGGGAAAGAGCTACACGTTCGCCGCCGGCGTCGTCGATGACGTCGCGGGCTTCGACGCCGAATTCTTCGGCATCTCGCCGCGCGAGGCCGCGCAAATGGATCCGCAGCAGCGGCTGCTGCTCGAACTCGCGTGGGAGGCGTTCGAGGACGCCGGCGTGCGTCCGGCTGCGATGCGCGGCCGCGACTGCGGCGTGTTCGTCGGTGTGGCGGGCATGGATTACGGCAACCGCAATATGGACGACATGAACACGATCGATCCGTATTCGGCAACCGGCAACACGCTCAGCATTGCGTCGAACCGCGTGTCCTACCTGTTCGACCTGCGCGGCCCGAGCATGTCGGTCGACACCGCATGCTCATCTTCGCTCGTCGCGCTCCATCAGGCGGTCCGGGCGCTGCAGTCGGGCGAGACCGCGATGGCGCTGGCCGGCGGCGTGAACCTGCTGCTGCACCCGTTCGGATTCGTCAGTTTCTCGAAGGCGTCGATGCTGTCGCCGCGCGGCCGCTGCCGTGCGTTCGACGCGACCGGCGACGGCTACGTGCGTGCCGAGGGCGGTGCGTTCGTGCTGCTCAAGCCGCTCGATCAGGCGCTGGCCGACGGCGATACGATCCACGCGGTCATCGCCGGATCGGGCGTGAATTCGGATGGCCATTCGCATGGCGGCATCAACGTGCCGGCCGCGGCGACGCAGGCGGACCTGCTGCGCGCCGTGTATCGGCGCGCTGGCATCGATCCGCGCACGCTCGCGTATCTCGAGGCACACGGAACGGGCACGGCGGTCGGCGATCCGATCGAGGCGCGTGCGTTGATCGATGCGGTGTCGGGCGGCCGGCCCGAATCCGATCCGCTGCTGATCGGTTCGGTCAAGACCAATATCGGGCACCTCGAAACGGCATCGGGAATGGCGGGCCTGCTGAAGGCGGTGCTGTGCCTGAAGCATCGTGCGGTGCCGCGCTCGCTGCATTTCGAAACGCCGAATCCCGGCATCGATTTCGATGGCGGCCGCTTGCGCGTGGTCGATCGATTCACGCCGCTCGAGCGCGGCGAAGCACCGCTGACGATCGGCATCAACTCGTTCGGCTTTGGCGGCACGAATGCGCACGTCGTCATCACCGAAGCAGCGGCACCCGCGCCCACCGCACAGTCGGCGGCAAGGATCGATGCACCGTTGCCGCCGCTCGTCCTCACCGCACGTTCACCGGCTGCGCTGGCGGCCGTCGCTGCGCGCTATCTCGCACGTCTGCAGTCGGGTGCCGACTGGGCCGCACTCGCGGCTGCCGCCGCACGGCGTCGCCAGTGGCTCGAGCATCGCGCGGTCATCGCGCCGGCAGATCGGGCCGAAGGGCTGGCCGCGCTCGCCGCACTTGCCGAGCCGTCGGCGCGCGGGCTGCCGGCGTGCGCGGTGCAGGGGCAGGCCGTCGAAGGCGACGCGCCGGTCGCGTTCGTCTATGCGGGCAACGGCAGTCAATGGGCCGGGATGGGCAAGCGGCTCTATGGCGAGGACGCCGTGTTTCGCGCGGCACTCGACGAAGTTGATGCGCTCTGGCGTGCAGACGGCAACGCGTCGCTCGTCGAAGTCATGTGCGAAGGTGTCGACGTCGCATGGCTTGCCGCGACCGAGAACGCGCAGCCGCTGTTGTTCGCGATGCAGGTCGGCATCACGCGTGTGCTGACCGCGCGGGGCATCCACTTCGACGCGGCAGTCGGCCACAGTGTCGGCGAGATCGCCGCGGCCTGGGCGTCGGGCGCACTCACGCTCGCTGAAGCCGTGCGCGTGATCCGGATCCGCAGCGGGGCACAGGGTCTCACGCGTGGCGCAGGCAGGATGGCGGCGGCCGGCGTCGGCGAAGCCGCGGCGCGCGACTGGATCGCGCGTCTCGATCTCGCCGCAGCGATCGAAATCGCGGGTGCCAACAGCCCCGACTCGGTCACGCTCGCGGGTTCGCAAGCGGCGCTCGACGCGCTCGGCGCGGCGCTTGCGGACGCGGGCCATTTCTACCAGATGCTCGACCTTGATTACGCGTTCCACAGCAGCCGCATGGACGCGATCGAGCCGGTCGTGCGCGACGGGCTGGCCGATCTCGCGCCGCGCGAGACGCATACGCGATTCGTGTCGACGGTGACCGGCGACACGCTGCCGGGCACCGCGCTCGACGCGGGCTACTGGTGGCGCAACATTCGCGAGCCGGTGCGTTTCGGCGACGCAATTTCCCGCCTGGCCGACGATCGCGTGCGCGTGTTCGTCGAGATCGCGCCGCACTCGATCCTGCGCACCTACGTGAAGCAGACGCTTGCGGCGCGCGTTGCGCCTGGCGTCGTCGTGCCGACGCTCAAGCGCCAGCACGATAGCGCGGAGATGCTCGCCCATTCGATCCTGTCGGCGGTTGCGCAAGGCGCGCGCGTCGATCTCGACCGCTTCGTGCCCGACGCGCCGCACGCCGCTCTGCCGACCTATCCGTGGCAGCGTGAGCGTTACTGGCTGGTGCCGAGCGTCGAGGGTTACGGGCTCGTGAACCGCCGCGTCGATCATCCGCTGCTCGGCTATCGCCTGCACGAGCATGCGTTCGCCTGGGAGAACCAGCTCGATCCACAGCGCGTGGCGATGCTCGCCGATCACGTCGTCGACGGTGGCGTCGCGTTCCCCGGTGCCGGTTATGTCGAAATGGCGCTCGCGGCGGCGCGCACGTTCTTCGGGACGCCGGATGTGGCCATCGAGAACGTCGAGATCCGCATGCCGGTCGTGTTCCAGCCGCAGCACGCGAAGTTGTTCCGGTTCGCGATCGACGTGCGCACCGCGTCGTTTACGATCGAGACGCGCGACCGGATGACGGACGGCCCGTGGAACCTGAACGTGACGGGGCGCCTGCTCGAAAGCGGCAATACGCTCGATGCGGACAGCATGCCGGAGGCGTCCGTGATCGCCCGGCTGCAATCGCGTCCGGCGCTATCCGGCGACGCGCTGTATGCGGGCACGGCGGCGATCGGCCTCAGCTACGGCCCAGCGTTCCGCTGGGTGCGGTCGCTGTGCGTGTCGGGCGACGAGGCGCTTGCCGAGCTTGAGGTGCCGACGGCCCTGGCCGACGCGTGTGCGCGGTCGGACTATCTGCTGCATCCCGCGCTGATGGACAGCGGTTTCCATCCGCTGTTCGCGGTGCTGGGGCAGGCCGGCGCCGCACCGGACGATGCGCATGCGGCATTTGTTCCGGTCCAGATCGGCCGCGTCGATTTCCTGAGCGGCGAATCGATTCGTCGCGCGCTGGCGCGCATTCACCGCCGCAGCCCGCATTCGATCGTCGCATCGTTCGAATTCATCGATGCCGACGGCAGGATCGTCGCGCGCCTTGCCGCGTGCCGCTTCCGTCGCGTCGATCTGGCCGGGCGCCGTCACGGCGCGCCGGCGCGCTTTGCCTACGTGCTCGAGGCGCGGCCGCTGCCGGGCGGTTACACGGCCGCGGCACTGCCACAGCCGGGTATGCTCGTCGAGCGTGCGAACGCGCATGTCGCGGCGCGCGAAGACCACGCGCGCCGCACGCAGCATCTGACCGAAATGCTGCCGCTGCTCGACGTGCTCGCCGGTCTGCATGCGCTCGACGCACTGGATGCGCTTGGCGTCTTCGCCCAGCCGGCGCTGCCGATGGGCACGCACCCGCAACAGGTCGCGCGACTGACGGAGATCGTCGTCGAGGACGGGCTGGCCCGTTTCGACGGCGATCGTCTGGTTCGCGATGACGAAGCCTGCGCGGCGATGCCCGCGCGCGACGCGCTGTGGCGCGACGTGCTGGCGGCATCGCCGGCACATGTCGCCGAACTGACGTTGCTGGCGCACGTCGGCGCGGCGTTGCCGCGCGTGCTGAGCGACGCGTCGTCCGAGGGCGCGCTGCTGTCGTCGACCGGGCGCAGTCTGGTCGAGCAGTTCTTCGATGCCTCGCCGACCTGGGCGCATGCGCGTGCGCTGCTCGCCGCCTGCGTGACGCAGGCGATCGCAGCGTGGCCGGATGCACGGCGCTTGCGTGTGCTGGAGATCGGTGCCGCGAGCGGCGACGTGCTGCAACCGCTCGACGTTGACGTGCCGGCCGGTCGCTGCGAATACCTGCTGGCAGGTACGCAGCAGCAGCTCGCCGGGTTCGATGCAGAAGCGCACGCGCAGGTACGAACGCTGGCGTTTGCGACCGACGCGCCGTTGTTCGCGCAATGTTGCGATACGACGCCGTTCGACGTCGTGATCGTCAACCGGATGCTGGGCGATCACCCGGATCCGCTCGCCGCGCTGACGGCGATCACCGAACGGCTCGCACCGGGCGGGCTCGTCGTCGTCGCCGAGGCGCGACGCAGCCGGTTCTCCGACATCGTGTTCGGCACGGCCGGTGGCGAAGTTGCCGCCGGTACTTACGGCGCGCTGGCGCCCGCCGCGATCGAGTCGATGTGCGAACGCGCCGGACTGGTCGACGTGGTGCGCGATACCGAACAAGGCCTCGATCTCGAGGGCATGCCGACGTTCGTCGTCGCGCGCAAGCCGGTTGCCGACCAGCAAACGGCCGGTGCATCGCGGGACGAGGATCGTATGCGGTGCATGGCGGAGCGTGATGGCGCGCACTGGCTGATCGTTCAGGAGAATGACGATGCGTTCGGCATCGCCCTGGCGGGCGAACTCGAGCGACTGGGTTGCCGCGTCGAGTCGACAGGAGTGCGCGACGCCGCTGGATGGTCGGCGCGTCAGCCGGCCGAGCATCCGGCGCATGTCGTGTTCGTGGCGCCGCTTGCATCGCTCGACACGGCCGACGGTGCGGCCGTGATGCGCGCGCAGCACGGCGGCGCACTCGCGCTGGTGTCGCTCGTGCGCGATCTCGAGGCAGCCGGCGCGACGGCGCGCGGTCGGCTGTGCGTCGTGACGCGCGGCGGTGCGTTGTTTGCTGCCGGTACGTCGTCACATCCCGAACATGGAACGTTATGGGGCCTCGGCCGCGTGATGGCGAACGAGTATCCGACGCAGCCGATCCGTTTGATTGACGTCGATCAGGCCGTCGAACGACCGGCGCTGCAGCTTGCGATGGTACTGCTCGGCGACGATGGCGAAGAGGAAGTGCTGCTGGCGCCGCAGGGCCGCTACGTGCCGCGCATGCTGCCGGCTGCACAGGCGGCCGAGCGCGACAACGCGCTGCCACCTGCATCGGACCACCCGGGAGCACGGCTCGCATTCGACATGCCGGGTTCGTTGCGCAACCTCGAATGGTTCGCGATGCCAGCACACGATCTCGCCGCCGGCGAGGTCGAGATCGAGCCGATGGCGACCGGGCTCAATTTCCGCGACGTGATGTATGCGATGGGGCTGCTGTCCGACGAGGCCGTCGAGACGGGCTTCGCGGGAGCGACGATCGGCATGGAAATGTCGGGGCGCGTCGCCCGGGTCGGCCCGGACGTCGACGGTTTTGCGCCGGGCGATGCGGTGCTGGGTTTCGCGCCGGCATCGTTTGCGACGCGCGTGGTCACGCGGGCAACCGCGATTGCACGCAAACCCGACACGATGTCGTTCGAGGAGGCCGCCACGGTCCCGACGACATTCTTCACCGCGTACTACGCATTGTGCGAACTGGCGCGGCTGCGACGCGGCGAGCGCGTGCTCGTGCACGGCGGTGCGGGCGGGGTTGGTATCGCGGCGATCCAGATCGCGCGGCATCTCGGCGCCGAAGTCTTCGCGACCGCCGGCAGCGACGAGAAGCGCGAGTTCATTCGCCTGCTCGGCGTCGACCGCGTGTTCGATTCGCGCAGCCTCGCGTTCGCCGACGAGATCCTCGCGCGCACGCACGGCGAAGGTGTCGACATCGTGCTCAATTCGCTCGCCGGCGAAGCGATGGTGCGCAGCATCGATACGCTGCGTCCATTCGGCCGTTTCCTCGAACTTGGCAAGCGCGACTTCTACGAGAACAGCCAGATCGGCCTGCGGCCGTTCCGCAACAACATCAGCTATTTCGGCATCGACGCCGATCAGCTGATGGGCGTGCTGCCGTCGCTGACGACGCGACTGTTCGAGGAAGTGATGGACCTGTTCTCGGGCGGCGTGCTGCATCCGCTGCCGTACCGCGCGTTCCCGGCCGCGCGTGCGGAGGAAGCGTTCCGCTACATGCAGCAGGCGCGCCAGATCGGCAAGGTGCTGGTCACCTATCCGTCGGGCACGCCGGTACCGACGCGCGGCGTCGCGGTGCCGACCCTGCGGCTCGACCCGCAGGCGGCGTACCTGATCGTCGGGGGCACCGGCGGGCTGGGTTTCGCGACCGCGCGCTGGATGATCGAGCGCGGCGCACGGCACCTGACACTCGCGAGTCGCGGTGGCGCACTGGGCGCCGCGATGCAGGCGGAGGCCGATCGCTGGCGCGACGCGCTCGGCGCGCACGTGTCGGTCGCACGATGCGACGTGACCGACAGCGCAGCGCTGGAAAGCCTCATCGACGAGATCGAGCGTCGCGGGACGCCGCTCAAGGGTGTGCTGCATTCGGCGATGCGGATCGACGACGGTCTGCTGCGCAACGTCGATGACGCGCGCTTTGCGGCCGTGCTCGAACCGAAGGTGGCCGGTGCATGGAACCTGCATCGCGCGACGCGGCGATGCGCGCTCGATTTCTTCGTCGTGTACTCATCAGCGACGACCTATCTCGGCAATCCGGGGCAGGGTGCATATGTGGCCGCCAACGGCTTCCTCGAGGCGCTGGTCGCACATCGTCGCGCGGCGGGGCTGCCGGCGATGTTCATGGCATGGGGGCCGATCGAGGACGTCGGTTTCCTCGCGCGCAACGCCGACACGCGCGAGGCGTTGCAGTCGCGGATCGGCGGTGCGTCGATCACGTCGGACGAGGCGATGGCCGCACTCGAACGCGCGCTTGTGCAAGGGAGCGCCGGCGAAGCGGTCGTGCGTCTCGACTGGGGCGCCATCTCGCGCGGCATGCCGGCCGCACACGCGCACCGTTACGCGGCATTGCAAACGGGTGGGGCGGCCGAGGCGTCGAGCGAGGATCGCGTGTTGCTGGAGCAATTGCGAACGTTGTCGGCGGCCGAGGCCGTCGCGCTCGTCGAGACGGCGCTCCGCGGCCAGATCGCGCGGATTCTGCACATGTCGCCGGAGCGCGTCGATGCCGGCCGGTCGGTGCTGGATCTCGGAATGGACTCGCTGATGGGCATGGAGCTCGGCATGGCCGTCGAGGAGACCTTCGGTGTCAAGCTGTCGATCATGGCGATCGCGGAAGGCGCGACGGTGCATACGCTGGCCGAGCGCATCGTCGAGTTGCTCGATACGCAGGGCGGCAACGAGAACGTCGCGGCAGCGGACGAGCTGGCCGATGCGCTGGTCGCGAGGCATGGGCTGGGCGACGAGGCGCGCGCGACACTCGCACGCAATCAGGATCACGAAAACCAGAGGGCAGCAACATGCAAATCGACGCCGGTGCATGCCGGGTGAAAGCGCCGCAAGGATGGCGGGCCAGCGAAGGGACGGTCGCCCGCCCGGTGACGATGACCGGACATGGCCTGCACACCGGGCGCCGGGTCCAGGTGCGGATACTGCCCGCAGCCCCGTCGGCCGAACGGCACGGGATCGTATTTCGCCGCATGCGCGGCGAGCATGAACTGGGGAGGCTTGCCGCCGGCCCGGCGGTGCGTCGTGCACAACCGCTCTGCACGATGCTGCGAGCGGACGACGGCATGGGCGTGCGTACGGTCGAGCACCTACTCGCGTCGCTGCTGACCTGTGAGATCGATCACGCGATCGTCGAACTCGATGCGGAAGAAGTGCCGATTCTCGACGGTAGCGCACGGCCCTGGATCAACGCGATCGCCGCCGGCGGCCGAGCCGAGTTGCAGCGTTCGAAGCGCTTCCTCCGGGTGCTGAAACCGGTGAGCGTGGCCGACGGCGAAGGTGCGTCGCGGCGCGAATTGCGCGTCGCGCCCGCCGAGCGCTACGAATTCAGCGTGCGCGACGATCTCAAGGGGTTCGGCGATATGCAGTGGGACGGCGAGCTCACGCCGGGGACGTTTGCCAGCGAGATTTCGTCGTCGCGTTCGTACGGACGGATCAAGTGGGCCGTGCCGGCAATCGCGGTCGGTTACCTGACGGGCACGCCGATCCTGCGTGGCGCACGACCGTCGTGCACGGCGTCGATCATCGGCAATCACGTGATCGGCGGGCTGCGTGCGCCCGACGAATTCGTGCGTCATCGCGTGCTCGATCTCGTCGGCGACCTTGCGCTCGCGGGTTCGCCGCTGCTCGGGCGTGTCATCGCACATCGCCCCACCCACGAAATGAACTACAGACTCCTCAGCGCGCTGCTAGGTACGCCCGACGCGTACGAATGGGTCGACGTGTCCGCGTAATGCGGACGCAACGCACGGATTGCCCGGAACCAAAGACATGGCACTCGGAGAACACCTTCGCCAGCAACTGGCGGCGAAAGCCCTGAAACGGCAGCTGGAGCGCGCGACGGAAGCCGTCGCGGCGCCCGGCGTGCCCGCTGCACCGGCGGCACCGGCGGCACCGGCCGCGTCGGCGCGCAGCCGTTTCGAATCGATGCCGCAGTATCAGCAGGTCAGGATCATGCGCGAGATGGGCGAGAAGCTGCGCGTCGACTCGCCGTTCTTCCGCGTGCATGACGGCATCGCCGGCGCGACCACGCAAATCGGCGGTCGCGAATACGTGAACTTCGCGAACTACAACTATCTCGGTCTCGCCGGCGATCCGGCCGTATCCGAGCGGGCGAAGGCCGCGATCGATCGCTATGGCACGTCGGCGTCCGCGAGCCGGATGGTCGCGGGCGAGCGTCCGGTGCAGCGCGACCTCGAGCGCGCGCTGGCTGCGTTCTACGAGACCGACGATTGCGTCGCGTTCGTGAGCGGCCACGCGACCAACGTGACCGTGATCGGTGCGCTGTTCGGCCCCGGCGACCTGATCGTCCACGACGCGCTCGCGCACAACAGCATCGTGCAGGGCGCGCAGCTGAGCGGCGCGAAGCGGTTGAGCTTCGCGCACAACGACTGGCAGGCGCTCGACGTACTGCTGTCGCGCGTGCGGCGCGAATACCGGCACGTGCTGATCGCGATCGAAGGGCTGTACAGCATGGATGGCGATTTTCCGGACCTGCAGCGTTTCGTCGACGTGAAGACGCGCCACGGCGCGTTCCTGCTGGTCGACGAAGCGCATTCGCTCGGCGTGCTCGGTGCGACGGGCAAGGGCATCCGCGAGCATTGCGCGGTCGCACCCGACCAGGTCGACATGTGGATGGGCACGATGAGCAAGACGCTGGCCGGTTGCGGTGGTTTCATCGCCGGCTGCCAGCCGCTCGTTGACATGCTGCGCCATCTGGCGCCGGGCTTTCTCTACAGCGTCGGACTCGCGCCGACGCTCGCAGAAGCGTCGCTGGCCGCGCTCGAACGCCTGCAGGCCGAACCGCAGCGGGTGGCGCAATTGCAGGCGCGCGGCCGGCAGTTCCTGACCGAGGCGCGCGCCGCGGGGCTCGACACCGGCACGAGCGCCGGCTATGCGGTCGTGCCGGTGATCACCGGCAGTTCGCTGAAAGCCGCGCAGTGGGCCAACGCGATGTTCGACGAAGGGATCAACGTGCAGCCGATCTTCTATCCGGCCGTCGAGGAGAAGGCCGCGCGCCTGCGTTTCTTCATTTGCTCGACGCACGCGCCGGCGCAGATCAGCCGGGCCGTCGCCGTGCTGGCCCGCCTGGCGGGGCGGGCAACGTGACGCCCGCCGCGGCGCTCGCACCATCCTTCGACGCGCCGCATGCCGATGCGTCGACACCGTTTCGCGCCGCTTGCGCGGACGATGCGGCGGCATGCGCGCCGCTCGTGTTCGCATCCGGTGTCGGCGAATTCGGCTTCTTCCTCGGTGAAAGCGACGCGCGCTGCATTGCGTTCCTGCAACAGGCTTTCCGCTCGCGTCACGGCCGGTTCTCATGGCGCCGGCATCGGGTCGCGGTCGGCGCCGACGGCACGGTACAGGCCGTGATGGCCATCCATGACGGGCGCCGGACGATGTTCGACGACCTTCACGTCGTGTGGGCCCTGGCGCGCTTTTTCGGCGTGCGCCGCGCGATCGGCCAGTTGCTGCGCGGGCTGGTGCTCGAAACGGAGATTCCGGCGCCGAAACGTGCGCAGATCCTCATCGCGCATTGTGCGACGGACGAGCGGCAGCGCGGCACGGGCATCTTCACCGCACTGCTGCGCGACGCGCTCGAGACCGGTGCGGTGCCGGACGACCGCAGCCGAGAAATCGTGCTCGACGTGCTGACCCGGAATGTACGTGCCCGCGAACTGTACGAGCGGCTCGGCTTTGCCGTGCTGACGCGGTCGCGTCAGCGCTCGCGCCGGCTGCCCGCCGAACTCGATTCGGTCCGCATGCGGCTCACGCGCCGCGGCTGACGGTGCGCGTTAAATTTCTTTCATGCACAGCTCGAGCGCAGCTTCCCAATGCGGCGCGCGCACGCCGAAGTGCTCGGCCAGTTTCTCGTTCGACATCCGCGAATTGGCCGGGCGGCTGGCGGGTGTCGGATAGGCGCTGGCGGGAATCGGCATGACCGCAGGCTTCCTTGGTAGATTCGAGAGACGGAAAATCGCCTCGGCGAAGCCGTGCCACGAAGTCGAACCCGCCGCGCACAGGTGATAGATGCCTGAATGCGCGTTCCACCATGCTTCCCGACCGGCCGCGCCGGTGGCGGCGGCCTGTGCGACGACATGGGCGGTCAGCGTTGCGATCGTGTTCGACCAGGTCGGTGCACCGATCTGGTCCGCGACGATCTTCAGTTCGTCGCGCTCGGCGCCCAGGCGCAGCATCGTCAGCAGAAAGTTCTTGCCGCGCGCACCGTACACCCAGCTCGTGCGGAAGATCAGATGCGCGCAGCCGGCGGCCGCGATCGCCTGTTCGCCCGCGAGCTTGGTCTTGCCATAGACGTTTTGCGGATCGACGGGATCGTCCTCGACGTACGGGCCGTCCTTCGTCCCGGCAAAGACGTAATCGGTCGAGTAGTGAATCAGCGCCGCGCCGATGCGCTTCGCCTCTTCGGCCAGCACCGCGGGCGCCTCGGCGTTCAGGCGCGTGGCAAGCGCGACGTCGGTCTGCGCCTGATCCACCGCCGTGTACGCGGCCGGATTCACGATCAGGTCGGGCTTCACTTCACGCACGACCTCGCGCACCTGGTCGAGGCGCGACAGGTCGAGCCGGTTGCGGTCGAGCGCGACCACGTTACCGAGCCCTTGCAGCGTGCGCGCCAGCTCGAATCCCACCTGGCCGTTGATTCCGGTGAGCAGGATGGTTCGCGGTTCGGGCGTTTGCACGGCGGCCCTCACTGGAAGCACTCGGCTTCGGCGAGCCGCTTGCCCGCCGCGTCTTTCGCGGCCAGCAGCGGTTCGCCGTCGAGCGGCCATTCGATGCCGATCTCCGGATCGTTCCACAGCAGGCTGCGCTCGTGCTCCGGGAACCAGTAGTCGGTGGTTTTGTAGAGGAATTGTGCGGACTCCGACAGCACCACGAAGCCGTGCGCGAAGCCGGGCGGCACCCACAGCTGGCGATGGTTGTCGGCCGACAGCGTCACACCGACCCATTTGCCGAAATTCGGCGAACTGCGCCGGATGTCGACTGCGACGTCGAACACCTCGCCTTCGACCACGCGCACGAGCTTGCCCTGCGCGTGCTCGATCTGGTAGTGGAGCCCGCGCAGCACACCCTTCGCGGAACGCGAGTGGTTGTCCTGGACGAACTCGACGTCGGCCTCGACGAGCGCCGCGAATTCGCGCCCGTTGAAGCTCTCGTAGAAATAGCCACGCGCGTCGCCGAATACTTTCGGCTCGACGATCTTGACTTCGGGGAGCGCCGTAGCAGTTACCGTGATGGCCATGCAACCTGATCCGTAAGAATGTTCAGCAAATATTTGCCGTAGCCGTTTTTCGACAGCGGCTGCGCGAGCTTCTGTACCTGTTCGGCATCGATCCAGTGCCTGCGGTACGCGATCTCCTCGGGGCAGGCGACGACCAGACCTTGCCGCTTCTGCAGCGTCGCGATGAAGCTGGCGGCCTCGATCAGCGAATCGTGGGTGCCGGTGTCGAGCCATGCATAGCCGCGGCCCATGATCTCGACGTTCAACGCGCCGTCAGCGAGATAGCGGGAATTGACGTCGGTGATTTCGAGTTCGCCGCGCGGCGACGGCTCGATGTCGGCGGCGATGTCGCACACGCGGTTGTCGTAGAAGTAGAGGCCGGTCACGGCGTAGTGCGAACGCGGCTTGGCCGGCTTCTCTTCGATCGATACGGCACGGAAGTGCTGGTCGAACTCGACGACGCCGTAACGCTCCGGATCGTGTACGTGATAGGCGAACACCGTTGCGCCCGCGTCCTGCGCGTCTGCGTGCTCGAGCTGCTTGGCCAGGTCGTGACCATAGAAGATGTTGTCGCCGAGGATAAGCGCCGACGGGTCGTTGCCCACGAATTCGCGGCCGATGACGAACGCCTGCGCAAGACCGTCCGGTGACGGCTGCACCGCATACCGGATGTTCATCCCCCACTGGCTACCGTCGCCGAGCATGGCTTCGAAGCGCGGGGTGTCCTGCGGCGTCGAGATGATCAGCACGTCGCGAATGCCCGCTACCATCAGCGTCGACAGCGGGTAATAGATCATCGGCTTGTCGTAGACAGGAAGCAACTGCTTCGAGACCGAATGCGTGATCGGATAGAGCCGTGTGCCGGAACCGCCGGCGAGAATGATGCCCTTGCGCGCCATGTCCGTTCCCCTTACGCGCGGTGCGCGTAGTTCGTTGCGACCCACTTGCGGTACTCGCCCGAAGCGACTTCGTCGACCCATTCCTGATGGTCGAGATACCAGCGCACCGTTTTCGCGAGACCGGTTTCGAACGTTTCGGCGGGCTTCCAGCCGAGTTCGCGCTCGAGCTTGCGCGCATCGATCGCGTAGCGTCGGTCATGGCCCGGCCGGTCGGTCACGTAAGTGATCTGGTCGCGGTACGAGCCCGCCGATTTCGGTCGCAGTTCGTCCAGCAGGTCGCACAGCGTGTGCACGACCTCGAGATTCGTTTTCTCGTTCCACCCGCCGATGTTGTACGTTTCGCCGGTCTGGCCGCGCGCGAGTACCTCGCGGATCGCACTGCAGTGGTCGCCGACATACAGCCAGTCTCGTACGTTCTGGCCATCGCCATACACGGGCAGCGGCTTGCCGGCGAGCGCGTTGGCGATCATCAGCGGAATGAGCTTCTCGGGGAACTGGTACTGGCCATAGTTGTTCGAGCAGTTCGTGGTCAGCGTCGGCAGGCCGTACGTATGCTGATACGCGCGCACGAGATGATCGGAACCGGCCTTGGTCGCCGAATAGGGGCTGTTCGGTGCGTACGGAGTCGTTTCGGAGAATTGCGGATCGGCAGGCGACAGCGAACCGAATACCTCGTCCGTGGAAACGTGCAGAAAACGGAATGCGGCCTTGTCCGCCTCCGGCAGCGTATTCCAGTACTGGCGCGCGGCTTCGAGCAGCGTAAATGTCCCGACGACATTGGTCTGAACAAAATCCGCCGGCCCGTGAATCGAGCGATCGACGTGGCTTTCCGCAGCGAAATGCAGGACCGCCCGAGGCTTGTATTCCGCGAACAGCGCGTCGAGTGCTGCACGGTCGCAGATATCGGCGTGCGCGAACACGTGCTTCGGGTTTCCGTGCAGCGATTTTAGCGTTCCGAGATTGCCCGCATAGGTCAATTTGTCGACGTTCAGAACCGATTCGTCCGATTGACGCAGCCAGTCAAGCACAAAGTTGGCACCGATAAAGCCGGCGCCACCTGTAACCAATATCATGTAGCCTCTCTCATTACGTTAATGGCAGTGAATCCTGCCTTGTTCTCGTTCGCGCGCTGCCTTCGGTTGACGCGCGTTGAAGAATATCAAGAAATCGTGCGAGCCTGGCGGACGTGGCGGGCTGGATTGCACGCATATTCTAGGATATTCCTCGGGGGCAACGCATGTGCCAACCGGACAGTCTGCGTTGAAAGACTATTAATTCTCTATACCGCGGGACCCGGCCGGTGCCGGTTGCGTACGGGGTATCACGATTTCCCGTGCTCTTGCGGGGAATTCATCAGACATGCAATCTCGCGCAAACATTTGCGCGAACCGCAGCAAAGAAACGGCAAGCGGGAGTGGGTGTCGAATGCGGTGATGGTTTTTGCGATACTTGAAATCGGCGATAACTATACCATGCTCGATTCAGTCGGTGCGAATCACTCGTTTTATATCGTGATTTAGCATTGCCGTGTTTTTGCTTTGCCGTCACGGCTGGTGGCGCCGTCGTCGTTGGCACGCCTGTCAGTTTATTCGCTAAATCCGGTTTGATTCGGACACATTTCGCCGTGGCGGCAGGAGTTGAAACGCAGCTTCAGCCTACTTATGCCGCGGATTGAACGGCCGCTGCTGCACATCCGCCCCCTGCGCGACGATCGCCATGCTTTCCGGCACTTCCTCCCATGCGCCGCGCAAGTCGACGAGCGGCTCCGACACGACCATGAACGCGTCGTCGCCCGCTTCCGCGATGCGCGGGTTGTGCGGATAGAGTTCGTGCAGATGCTTGAACGACGTGCTGTGGAACAGCGAGCGCGATTGCCGTTCGCTCGAGTAGCGCACCGCGATGATCCGCTCACCGTCCGTCGCGCAGATCGTCATGTTGAGCGGCTCGGCAACGCGGTATCGCGCGGCGGTTTCCTCGACCATGCCGACCATCCGTTCGAGCGCCGGCAGCGGCGTCTGCTCCAGGCCGAAGGTCAGCGCGAGACGGAACATCAGCTCGGAGTCGGTCGTCCCTTCGATCGTCGGGAACAGTGCCGGGTCGACCTTCATCGTCAGGTCGCGGTGCAGCTTGTGGAAATCGCGAATCAGCCCGTTGTGCGCGAACAGCCAGCGGCCGTGGCGGAACGGATGGCAGTTGGTTTCCTGGACGGGCGTGTCGGTTGCCGCGCGGATATGTGCGATGAACATCCGCGAGCGGATCGCGCGCGCGGCTTCGCGCAGGTTGCGGTCGTTCCATGCGGGATGCACGGACCGATAGCGGAACGGCAGTTCCTCGGGGCGGCCGTACCAGCCGATGCCGAACCCGTCGCCGTTGGTGGTCGTGGCGCCCAGCTCCGAATGCAGGCTCTGGTCGATCAGCGAATGCTTCGCGCGAAACAGGACGGTCTCGAGATGGATCGGATTACCCGTATAGGCGAGCCAGCGGCACATGGAGCGCTCCTTCGCGATGAATCTTCTCGCGCATGGTAGCCGACTTCGCGGCGCCGGCGTGCGCGACCGCGGCGCGTCCGCCGGCTGGCCGGCTGGCCGGCCGCGCCGGCGATCGTCCGCGAAGGATGCGGCGGGCGCCGCACCCTTCAGGTGCGCGTCACTCGCCGAGCGCGTCCATCACGCGGGCCGAATAGACGAGCGCCGCGCCCGCATTCAGCGCGATCGCGACGCCGAGCGCCTCGGCCACTTCCTCCTTGGTTGCGCCATGCTTCGCGGCTTCGGCCGTGTGCACCGCGATACAGCCGTCGCAGCGCGTCGTGACGGCCACCGCGAGCGCGATCAGTTCGCGCGTCTTCGCGTCGAGATGGCCTGTCTTGGCGCCGGCGCCGGACAGCGCCTTGTAGCCGGCCAGCGTGTCGGGCGAGAGCTTCGCGATGTCGCCGATGCGCGTCGTGAGTTCCTTCCGGTATTCGTTCCAGTTCAGCATGATGCGTCCTTTCGAGAAGAGGTGGATCAGGCGGCGGATGCCGCGATCTCGGGCGATGCAGGACTTATTCTGAGCGTTCGCGCTGAGGGTTTCGATACGCTAGAGTGTCAATTTTTAGCGCAAACGTCTCATGGACGCGTTGAGTCAACTGTTGTCGCTGGGCCGCAGCCATGTCGAGCTCGACGTGCGCTGCCTGCTCGACGGCCCGTTCGCGATGCCGCACGATCCGTTGCCGCCCGGCGAGGCGGCGTTTCACCTGCTGCTGTCCGGAACGTGCCGGCTGCGCACGGCCGACGGGCGCACGCTGCGGCTGGCCGACGGCGACTTCGTGCTGCTGCCGGCGGGCGACGCGCACGATTTGTCCGATGTCGGGGGTGGCGGCGCGCGGCCGCCGGTCGCGTCGCTGCGCGAACCGGGCGCGGCCGGCGGCGCGGTGCTGCCGGTCAAGTCGAATCGCGATCCCGCGGATCCGGCCGATGCGAGCGTCGACCTGCTCTGCGGGCGCTTCATTTATGCGCGCGGCGCAGGTGAATTGCTGATGCGTACGTTACCGCGGGTGCTGCATGTCGGGCTGCGCGCGGCGTCGGGGCCCGCGTCGCTGCAACTGCTGACGAGCGTGCTGCGTGCCGAGGCATCGAGCGCGCAGCCGGGTGCGCGCGCGATCGTGAATGCGCTGGGGCAGGCATTGCTCGCCTACGCGTTGCGTGCGTACGGCCGCGATGCGCGCGTGCCGGCCGGCTGGCTCGCGCTGGCTGCCGATGCGCGGCTCGGCCCGTCGGTCCAGGCAGTGCTGCAGGCGCCGGCGCAGGCGTGGACGGTCGAATCGCTCGGCGCGGCATCCGCGATGTCACGCGCGACCTATGCGCGGCATTTCCGCGAGAAGGCCGGGATGAGCGTCGGCGCGTTCGTCGCGCAGATCCGGATGATGCATGCATGCGCGCTGCTGCAGGGCACGCAGCGCGGCCAGGCGGAGATCGGGCAGGCGGTCGGCTATCAGTCCGAGGCGGCGTTCGGCAAGGCGTTTCGCGCGGTGCTCGGCACGACGCCGGGGCGCTGGCGGCGCGCGCAGCGGGACACGTAAGACCGGCAGCGCGATCGTCGTGTGGTGCGGCAACGCGGCTACCATGCGCGAAATGTATTCCGATGAAAACGATTTCGAACAAGACACAACGGCTGGGTCGCGCTGTTGATCGCTATCGCGCTGCTGGTCGTCGGCATTCTTCAATGCGACGCTGCAACCGAGCGAGAAGGGCTTCTACGCGAGGTCGTTCGTGCTCGTGCTGTTCGTTCGGTGCGGTGACCGTGCAGAAGAATACGCGCGACATGCAGCGCGCCAAGCCGCGCTTTACCGACGCGGATTCCGCGCCGACCGTTCAGGAGTGACGGTGACGCCACGCGAAGCGTGGCGCCCGAGCGGGCCGCCTGTGTCGCATGACACGCGCCGGCTCCGCGTTCGATCGACTTCGTCGAAAGCGGCGCGAGCATCATCGAGATGCCGAGCGCAATACTGCGGGAAGCAGACGCAAAAAAGCCTCCACTCGGGAGGCTTTTATTGCACTATCAAAGATAGTTGGTAGGGTGGGAGGGACTCGAACCCTCGACTCTCTGATTAAAAGTCAGATACTCTAACCAACTGAGTTACCACCCCACGTTCTTGAAACCGGTTGGTCCGTTGCGCTGACAACTTGCTCAACGACCCAAAGAGCAAAAGATTATATCGGCGAATTGAAGGGCTGTCAACAATTCGACACGGTAATTTATTTGATGCTCTCGATCTTGCCCTGCGCGGTCTGCGCAGCGTTCGATCCGGCGTACTGCGACACGACCTGCTCGAACGTCTTCTTCGCTGCCGCCTTCTGGCCTTGCTCGAGCTGGTTCGTCCCGATCGCGACGAGCGCGTCGGCCGCACGCGGATGCTGCGGATACTTGCTCACGATCGCTTGCCACGTCGCGGTCGAGCCGCGGTAGTCGCGCAGCGCGTATTGCGCATTGCCGAGCCAGTACTGCGCAGTCGGCTGGTACGGGCTCTGCGGGTACTTCGCGATGAAGCTGCGGAACGAGGCCGCGGCCGCCTTGAAGTTGCCGTTGCGGAATTGCTGCTGCGCCGCGCTGAGCGCATCCGTTTCACCCGGCTGCACGGTGCCTTCGACACCATCGATCGTCGCCTGTTGCGGCTCGAACTTCTTGAGCCGCGTGTCGAGATCCTGGTAATACTCCTTCTGCTGCCGCTCGAGCGTCGTCAGCCGGTTCGTCAGATCCTCGTTCTCGCCGCGCAGCGTCGCGACCTGCTGGTTCAGCTGGTCGATACGGCCGGATTGATCGAGGATCGTACGCTGGGCGGCCGACAGCTGGCTGGACAGGTTGTCGCTCTTGCTGCGCAGATCGAGCACGGCGCGGCGCGCCTCGTTGTCGTCGAACATGCCGGCGTGCGCCGGCGCGGCCGACCACGCCGCGCCGACGACGCAGAACGCTGCGGCGATGCGCAGCCAGGATACACGGTGCGTCATACGGCAACTCTTCCGTTACTTACTGTTGGTAGACGAGGTCGGCGCGACGGTTCTGCGCCCACGATGCTTCGTCGTGACCCGCTGCTTGCGGCTTTTCCTTACCGAGGCTCACGGCTTCCATCTGCGAGTCGTTCACGCCGAGCAGTGCCATCGCGCGGCGGACAGCTTCCGCACGCTTCTGGCCCAGCGCGAGGTTGTACTCGCTCGTGCCGCGCTCGTCGGTGTTGCCCTGGATCAGCACGTGACGCTGCGGATGGCTCTTCAGGTACTGAGCGTGTTGCTGCATCAGCGGCTGGTACTCGTCCTTCACCGAATAGCTGTCGAAGTCGAAGTAGATGCTGCGCTTTGCGAGCGGGCTGTTCGGGTCGTTCAGCGGATCGACGTTCACTTGCGCGACGTTGTCGGCGCTCGGCTGCGTGCTCATCGCACCTGCGTTGGCCTTGTCGTCGAGCTTCACACCCGACTTGCACGCTGCGAGCGCGCTGATCATCATCACGGCCAAGGCCAGACGAGCTTTATTCGACATCATGGTTACTCTCCTTGTGGTCATTGCATGAAGGGCCCCCACGACGGCTCACGAACGGAGCCGCCCTGGACGGACAGGATTTGCGGCGGCGCGCTGCCGTCGGAGGGCACTGCTGCCAGCACGTTACGACCACCCGACTGGGTCGCGTAGAGAAGGTACTGGCCGTTTGCCGCGAAGCTCGGCGATTCGTCGCGATTGGTATTCGTGACGGCGTTCGCCGCCCCGGATTGCAGATCCTGAACGTACAGCTTGAACCCCCCACCCGTGCGGGAGATGTAGGCGAGCAGCTTGCCGTCCGGGCTGATGCGCGGGCTGGTGTTGTAGCTGCCGGTGAAGGTCACGCGTTGTGCCGCGCCGGCGCTTTCGCCTTGCGCCGGCATCCGGTAGATCTGCGGCGCGCCGCCGCGATCGCTCGTGAAATAGATCCAGCGGCCGTCCGGCGAGTAGAACGGCTCGGTATCGATCGAGCTGCTCTGCGTGAGCCGGTGCAGACCGCCACCGGTTGCATTGACCGTATAGATTTGCGTATTGCCCGTCAGCGACAGGGCAACGGCCAGCGTGTTGCTGTCCGGCGACCACGCCGGCGCGCTGTTGTTGCCCTTCTGGTCGGAGACGATGTAGCGGCGGCCGGTCGGCAGGTCATGGATGTAGACGATCGGCTTCTTGCGCTCGAACGACACGTACGCGACCTTCGTGCCGCTCGGCGACCACGACGGCGAGATGATCGGCTCGGTGCTCGACAGCGCGATGCGCGGGTTCTGGCCGTCCGAATCCGAGATCTGCAGCTGGTAGCGGTTACCCGTCTTGATCACGTACGACAGGCGCGTGGCGAACACGCCGCGCACGCCGAGCAGCTTCTGGTAGATGTAGTCGGCGATCTTGTGGCCGGCCGTGCGCAGCGTGGTGTCGGTGGCCGTCAGCGACAGGCCGCCGAGGCTTTGCTGCTTCACGGTGTCGTACAGGATGAAGTTCACCTTGTACTGGCCGTTCGCTTCGCGGTTCACGCTCCCGGCGACGAACGCATTCGCGCCCTTGGCCTTCCATGCGCCGAGATCGACCGATGCGGTCTCGGGCACGGGCGTGCTGCCCGCGTCGATGTTGGTGAATTTGCCGCTACGGGCGAGGTCGGAGCGGACGATCGACGTGACCTGCTGCGGCAGGCCTGCCTCGTTCGCGAAGTTCGCGGTGGCGATGGGGAACTGGGTCGAACCGACGCCGGTGATTAGCACGTTGACCTGCGCGTTAGCGGCGCCGCCGGCCGCAATCAGACACGAGGCCACGAGTGCCCTGAAACCTAGTTTCGTCATCAAACTCATGCTTCTTGCTTCCCATGTGACTTGGATCGCTGCGCAACCGCAGAGACAGTAAAAATACCCGATTCGTTCCCGTCCGGCAGCGACGCACGGAGTGTAAGCGCATTTGCGATCACTCCGCCGCCTTGAAGGTAATCGTAATGTCGGACGGGGTACGACCGTTAGAATCGGGCGGCAATGGGACCGACGACTGGATCGCATTGACCACGGCTTGATCCCACCCCGAATTTCCGCTCGAACGGCGGATCGAAACACTGAGCACGTCGCCCGACGGCGTGCAGCGGATCGCGACGACGGTCGTCAGACCCGCGCGCTCGCCGCCCCAGACGATGTTCGGCTTCACGCGGCGACGCACCTTGTCGGGATAGCCGGGCGATGCGGCATTGCCGCCGGAGCCCGTGCCGGTGCCGCTTTTCGCGAGGCCCTCGCCGCCGCCTTCGCCGGCGCCGGACATGCCCTGCATCTGCGCGAGGCGCGCGTTGCGCTCACGGTCGAGCTTCGCCTTCGCTGCCGCGTCGGCCTTCGCGCGCGCCGTCGCTTCAGCCTTCGCCTTGGCCTGGGCTTCCGCCTTCGCCTTCGCGGCCGCGTCGGCCCTGGCCTTCGCTGCCTGCTGCGCTTCCAGCTGCGCCTGCTTCTGTTGCTGCTGTTTCTGCTGCTGGAGTTTCTGTTGTTCGAGCTTCTGCTGCTCCACGAGCTGTTGTTGCTTGAGCTTGTCCGCCTGCTTCTGCCGTTCGCGCTCGGCGGCCTTCTGCGCGGCGAGCGCGGCAGCCTGCTGGGCCGCGAGTTGCTCGCGCCGGGTTTCCTCTTGCTGGGCCTTCAGTTGCTGCGCGCGGCGCTGCTGCTCGAGCAGCGCTTCGCGCGCGGCCGCTTCCTGCTGCCGTTTCTTCTGCTGCAGCGCGATGTCCGCCTGCTCGTCCCGGACCGGGGGAGGGGGCGGTGCGAGCTTCGCGGGCGGCGCGGGCGTGACGACGGGCCGCGGCGCGGGCACGTCGGGTACCTCGGTCCACAGCTCGGCCTCGGAGCCGGCCGGCGTGCTGTTCTGCCATTGCACGCCGTGATAGAGGAACAGCGCGAGCAGCACGTGCATCAGCGCGGCGAGCGCGAACGCGCGCCAGGTGCCGCGCTCGCGCGGGGGCTGAGACGGGTAGGCGTTGCCGCGCGTGGATTGCTGCCGGTTCATTGCGATTTGACGAGGAGGCCGACGCGCTTGACGCCGCGCGCCTTCAGGTCCGACATCACGGTCATGACCGCATCGTACTGCACGGTCTTGTCGGCCGCGATCACGACGGGCTGGTCGGGATGGTCAGCCTGCCGGGCCGAGATGAAGCTGTCGAGCTCGGCCTTGGTCATCGTGTCTTCCTGCGTCGCGCCGGCGTCGCTCTTGTACTTGACGCTCATCGTGCGGTCGGCCTTGATGTTGACGACGACGGGGGGCGTCTGTTCCTGCGGTGCTGCGTTGCCGACGGTCGGCAGATTGATGATCGACGGGGCGACGAGCGGTGCCGTGACCATGAAGATCACGAGCAGCACCAGCATCACGTCGATGTACGGCACGACGTTGATGTCGGCCATCGCGCGGCGCGAGCGGCCGCCGCGCATGCTGGATCGAATGGGGCTTCCTGCCATGGCGTGCTCCTTACTGGGCCTGGCGCTGCAGGATGTTCGAGAACTCTTCGATGAAGGTCTCGAAGCGGATCGCGAGGCGGT
Source organism: Burkholderia sp. Bp8986 (assembly GCF_003854225.1). Classification (NCBI taxonomy): domain Bacteria; kingdom Pseudomonadati; phylum Pseudomonadota; class Betaproteobacteria; order Burkholderiales; family Burkholderiaceae; genus Burkholderia; species Burkholderia sp. Bp8986. The sequence continues at coordinate 39,454 of NZ_QTQM01000017.1, forward strand.
CGATGTCGTGCGCGTAGCGGTTGTACGCGACCACCGCCGGAATCGCGGCGAACAGGCCGATCGCGGTGGCGACGAGTGCCTCGGCGATGCCCGGTGCGACGTTCGCGAGCGTCGCCTGCTGCACGTTCGCGAGGCCGCGGAACGAGTTCATGATCCCCCAGACGGTGCCGAACAGGCCGATGTACGGGCTGACCGAGCCGACCGACGCGAGGAACGCGAGGTTCGCTTCGAGTACGTCCATTTCGCGCTGGAACGACGCGCGCATCGCGCGGCGTGCCCCGTCGAGCACGAGGCCCGGGTCGCTGATGCGCTTTTCCTTCGCCTTCAGGAATTCACGCATCCCCGATTCGAAGATCCGCTCGAGCGCGCCGATCGTGTGACGGTTGTTGGCCGCGCTCTGATACAGCGCCTGCAGGTCGCCGCCCGACCAGAAATCCCTTTCGAAGCGTTCGGTCTGCGCGCGTGCGCGGCGGATCGCGAACCACTTGCGGAAGATGAAGGTCCACGACATCAGCGACAGCAGCAACAGCAGCCCCATCACGGCCTGGGCCAGCACGCTCGCGTTGAGGACGAGGGAAATGATCGACAGGTCTTGAGAAGTGTTCATAGAGGTTTGAGTAACGTCCCTTCGGGGGTGTCCGGCGAGGGCGCACGGTATGCGTGTGGCGCGGCGCGCCGGCCTGGCCTGGCGCCGAACCTTGCTTAGTATCGATTCAGGAAGGCAAGTTCATGGGCCTTGTCTAAACGGTGCTCATCCGAGCTTCGTTGACAGTACGGCAGTCTGCCCGGCGTCGATGACGGGCCCGCGTTGCAGCGCGTCGAGCACGACCGGCGGGATCGCCGCGGGCCGGATGCCGATCTGTTCGACGCAGCCGAGGCGGATGTGCCCGGCGACGAGCAGCGTGTCGCCACGCCATGCTTCCTGCGTGAATTCCACCGAGGCGCGGCCGATGCGTCCGGGCCGGCTCGTGATCGTCAGCGTGTCGTCGAGTCGCGCCGGAGCGCGGTAGTCGAGCGTCGTGCTGCGGACGATGAAGATCGCGCCCGTGTCGTCGGCGAGCCGACGCTGGTCGATGCCGCACGCGCGCAGCCATTCGGTGCGAGCGCGCTCGAAGAATTTCAGGTAGTTGGCATAGAAGACGATGCCGCCTGCGTCGGTGTCCTCGTAGTACACGCGTACCGGCCAGGTGAAGCCGCAGTGCGCGTCCGGGGAGCGGGTAGGCTGAGTCATGGCGCGCATTTTACCGGAAGGCCGAGGCCGGATTCGTAACCGATTCGTAACGGAATGTAGTACGGCGCAGCATGCCGCGGGCCGGCCGGAGGCGGGCCCGCGGCTGCGCCCGTCGTGTCAGCCGCGATGGATCGTGAGGCCGGCCGGAGCCTGGGCGACCGGCATCATCTCGATCGTGTTGATGTTGACGTGCGCGGGGCGCGTCGCGATCCAGTAGATCGTGTCGGCGATGTCCTCGGCCGTGAGCGGCTGGACGTTCTGGTAGACGTTCGCCGCCTTCGCATCGTCGCCGCGGAAGCGGACGTTCGAGAATTCCGTGCCGCCGCAGAGGCCCGGCTCGATGTCGGTTACGCGCAACGGCGTGCCGATCAGGTCGGCGCGCAGGTTCAGGCTGAATTGTCTGACGAAAGCCTTGGTTGCGCCGTATACGTTCCCGCCCGGATACGGATAGGTGCCGGCCACCGAACCGAGGTTGAAGATATGGCCGCGGCCGCGCTCGATCATGCCGGGCAGCAACGCGTGCGTGACGGTCACGAGGCCCGAGCAGTTCGTATCGATCATGGTTTGCCACTCGTCGAGGCTGGCCTTGTGGGCCGGCTCGACACCGAGCGCGAGACCGGCGTTGTTGACGAGCACGTCGAGCGCCGCGAATTCGGCGGGAAGGGCGGCCGGCACGGCTTCTACTGCGGCGCGGTCGCGCACGTCGAGCTCGAGCGGCAGCAGTGCCTCGCCAAGTTCGGCCGCGAGCGCATCGAGACGATCCTTGCGGCGCGCGGTTGCGACGACGCGATGGCCGCCGTTGACGAAGGCTCGGGCGATTGCGGCGCCGAAGCCGGCGGACGCGCCTGTGACGAACACGATCATTGCTGCTCCTGGTCGGTAACAAAGTAGCGGATAGTATCCCGCAAGCCTACTGAGATTGCCGCACCGCGGCAAGGCGCCAAAGCGCGTCGGCACGGGTGCGTAAAGTCTGGCCCTTATTGTTTCGGGGCCGCTGCCGCGCGGTTGCCTATTCATGACGCATCCAATAAACTAACGCGCTCATCACCCCTGCGTGACTGGCGATAGAACCCTTCGGGTTCAAGGTGGAGCATCCCACCGTGAAGCGCGGGGCGCCGTTTTTGCCGTTCGCCTGGGCAGCCGTTGTGCGCCGTTGCGTGCATCGCCGGTGGCTGTCCCGTCTCGCGTCATACGGATTCTTCCGCCACGTCGAGCTGGTTCCGCCAGCAGCGCAATGTACTCGGCCGCCCCGGTCAACCTGTACACACTTAACGGAAACCGTATGTTTGACAGAGCCCAAAGCACCATCGCGAACGTCGATCCCGAACTCTTTGCAGCGATCGAGCAGGAAAACCGCCGCCAGGAAGATCACATCGAGCTGATCGCGTCGGAAAACTACACGAGCCCGGCCGTGATGGCCGCACAGGGCTCGCAGCTCACGAACAAGTACGCGGAAGGTTATCCGGGCAAGCGCTACTACGGCGGCTGTGAGTACGTCGACGTGGTCGAGCAGCTGGCGATCGACCGTGTGAAGCAGCTGTTCGGCGCGGAAGCCGCGAACGTGCAGCCGAACTCGGGTTCGCAGGCGAACCAGGGCGTGTTCTTCGCGATGCTCAAGCCGGGCGACACGATCATGGGCATGAGCCTCGCGCATGGCGGCCACCTGACGCACGGCTCGCCGGTGAACATGTCGGGCAAGTGGTTCAACGTCGTCAGCTATGGCCTGAACGAACAGGAAGACATCGACTACGACGCGGCCGAGAAGCTGGCTAACGAGCACAAGCCGAAGCTGATCGTCGCGGGTGCATCGGCATTCGCGCTGAAGATCGACTTCGAGCGTCTCGCGAAGATCGCGAAGTCGGTCGGCGCGTACCTGATGGTCGACATGGCGCACTACGCGGGCCTGATCGCAGCGGGCGTGTACCCGAACCCGGTGCCGCACGCGGACTTCGTCACGACGACGACGCACAAGAGCCTGCGTGGCCCGCGCGGCGGCGTGATCCTGATGAAGGCCGAGTACGAGAAGCAGATCAACTCGGCAATCTTCCCGGGTATCCAGGGCGGCCCGCTGATGCACGTGATCGCCGGCAAGGCGGTGGCGTTCAAGGAAGCACTGTCGCCGGAGTTCAAGGAATATCAGCAGAAGGTCGTCGAGAACGCACGCGTGCTGGCTGAAACGCTGGTCAAGCGTGGCCTGCGGATCGTGTCGGGGCGCACCGAAAGCCACGTGATGCTGGTGGACCTGCGCGCGAAGAACATCACGGGCAAGGCAGCGGAAGCGGCACTCGGTGCGGCGCACATCACGGTGAACAAGAACGCGATCCCGAACGATCCGGAGAAGCCGTTCGTGACGAGCGGCATCCGCCTGGGCTCGCCGGCGATGACGACGCGCGGCTTCGGCACGGCGGAAGCCGAGCAGGTCGGCAACCTGATCGCCGACGTGCTCGAGAACCCGGAAGATGCAGCGACGATCGAGCGCGTGCGCGCGCAAGTGGCCGAGCTGACCAAGCGTTTCCCGGTCTATCGCTGATCCGGCATGCGCTGCCCGTTCTGCCGGCATGAGGACACGCAGGTCGTCGACTCGCGCGTGTCCGAAGATGGCGCCGCGATTCGTCGGCGCCGTCGTTGCTCGGCTTGCGACAAGCGCTTCACGACGTACGAGCGGGTCGAGCTGAACCTGCCGGCCGTCGTGAAGAAGGACGGCAGCCGCACGGAATTCGACCGTCGCAAGATCGTCGCCAGCATGCAACTCGCGCTGCGCAAGCGGCCGGTTGCGGCTGACGCGATCGACGCGGCGGTCGCCCGCATCGAATATCAGCTGCTCGCAACCGGCGAGCGTGAAGTGCGTAGCGAGAAGCTCGGCGAGCTCGTGATGAACGAGCTGCGCGGCCTCGATACGATCGCCTATGTCCGTTTCGCGTCGGTTTACCGCCGGTTCGAGGACGTTTCCGAATTTGCCGACGTGATCGAAGAGTTCCGTCGCGCGTCCCCCTCCAAGCCTCCGCGTAAGCGCTGACGCGCTGCGTCCGTTCATCGTCTTCTCCGTGGTTCAGTTCGCGCCGATTGTGTCGGCTGCGATCGCACGTCGCCAGTCGGCCGTTCGGCCAATGGCGCGCGTTCGCTCGCGTCGCTACAGTCGACGCATCACGTTGACGGAGGGCGATCGCGATGGGACTGCACCGGCAGGGTGTTGAAAAACGCATGCGATGCGGCGGCTTCACGCTCGTCGAGTTGATGGTCGCGATCGCGCTGGCAGCCGCGATCGGACTTTACGCCGCACCCGCATTCGATCAGTGGCGCATGCGCGAACGCGTGGAGGCCCGCGCGCTCGCGCTGCTTGGTGCGCTGTCGTTCGCGCGCACCGAGGCGACGCGTCTCGGCGTGCGTGTCACGCTGTGCAGGGCCGGGCGCGATGGCGACTGCGTGCGGCCCGGCGAGCGGTGCGATCCGGCGGAATGGTCGTGCGGCTGGATCGTCAGCGGGCAGTTCGACGGGCAGTCGCGCGTGCTGCGGCGCTATCCGCGCGATGCCGACGTCGCTATCGCGGGCGCGGCGCACGATCTGGCATTTGCGCCGTCGGCAGGCCAGGTGATCGGCGGGATCCGGCGTTTCGAATTGCGTCCGCAGCGTGCGCTGCCCGGCGATGACGCACGCGTATCGCGCTGCATCCGGATCGCGGCGGGCGGTCGGGCACGCGTCGTCGCCGGTCGTTGCGACGCGGCATGACGTGCGCACGCAAGTCGATGCGCGGCACGTCGCTGCTCGAAGCGGTGCTGGCCATCGCGTTGCTCGCAACCGTGATGCTGGCCGTGGCCGGCAGTCAGCTCGCGATGACGCGCACGCAGCGGGCGACGATCTGGCGTGAACGCGCGCTGTGGCTGGCCGACGCTCGCATCGAGCGCCGGCGCGCGGCGACGGGCGCCGACGACGGCATCGCGGCGCTCGCGGCTGCATCGCTGCCCGGCGGCACGATGACGCTCGACGATGGGCCGGCCGGTGTCCGCTACGTGGTGGTCGGCTGGCGCGACACCAACGCCTACGCGGCGACTTCCACGCGATGTGAAGGTGCGGGCGCTACGGTCAAGCCGGCGTCGTGCGTGCGGATACCGTTTCGGGAGGCCCATGCCGATGCGGACGAACGCTGATCGCCGCAGCCGCGCGCATACGCTGCTCGAAGTGCTGATCGCGATGACCGTCGGCCTGCTCGTGCTTGCCGCGGCCGGTGCGCTGTACCACGCCCAGCGCATCGCGCAGCGGCGCGCGGAAGACGGGTTCCGGATGCGCGATGCGGCCGCGACCGCGCTGATGCTGATCGGCCAGCAGATCCAGATGGCCGGGTTTCGTCCGCTCGATGTCGAAGGGGCGTCATCGCTGCCGCCGGTGTTCGGTTGTTCCGCGGGGCGCGTGCGAGGCGATGGCGCGCAGGTGCGCTGCGAAGCCGTGCGCGCAGCGTCGGATGCGGTGCTGGTTCGGTATGTCGGCGATGCCGTGTCGACGTGGCCGACGGTCGGTGCACAGGTGTCGGATTGTCTCGGGCAGGGTGTCGGCGCTCCCGGTGAGCGGCCGCTCGTGGAAAACCGTTTCGACGCGCATGTCAGCCCGTCGACGGGCGAGCCCGAGTTGTACTGCGAGGGAAGCGGGCGCCCGGGTACGCCGCAGCCCGTCGTGTCCGGCATCGATCAGTTGCGGGTCCGTTACCTGCGTCGCGAAGGCGCGCGGTTCGTCGACGCGGAGGCGATGGGTGCAGGCGACTGGCACGATGTCGTCGCCGTGCATGTATGCGTGCGGGCGCGTGGCGAACCGATTGACGGGCCCGCGCGTCATGTCGATTGCGACGGCCGCACGGCCGTTTCGCGGGATGATCGCGCGCTTCTGGTGCTGCATCGAATCGTCGCGTTGCGCAATGCCGCGGTCGCCTTCGCGGATCCCGTCCGTGACGCGGCGCAGGACCACGAGGTAGCGCGATGATCCATGCAACCGGATTCGTCGGCGAGCTTGCGATGCGAATCGCGGCCGTCCGCGCAAGGGGGCGCATCGTTGCTTTCTTCGACTCACGGCAAGCGGTGAGGGCCTCATGCTGAGCGGAAGAACGACGCGCGCACGCTTTCCATCCGCCAGCCGCGGCTGGCGTCGCGACGCGGGCCTTGCACTGCCTGCCGTGATCGCTGTCGGCGCGGCGGTCGCCGCGCTGACCGGTACATGGTTCGAATCCGCGCTGACGGAATCGCGCCGCACGCGTGCATTGTCGGACCGGTTGATTGCATTTCACGCGGCCGACGCAGCACTGGCAGCCTGTACCGCGCGATTGCTCCGCGGCGGGGCGCCGTACATGGACGAACCGCTATCACCCGGCGAGCCGGATGCATGGCGGCGTACGCCCGCGCTGGGCGTCGACGATGCATTCGCGCCGTTCGCCTCCTGGCCGATGGCGGCCCAGCCGCCGCGTTGCCTGATCGAAGCCTGGCGAGGCGTCGGTCCGCAAGGGAGTCGCGCTTACCTCGTCACCGCGCGTGGTGTCGGTGGCCATGCGTCGAGCGTGGTCTGGCTGCAGAGCCAGGTCGCGCTGCGCGACGGACGCATCGTGGCGCAGCGCTGGCGTCGCGTCGCGGCGGTGCATCGATGAAAGCGCCTGGATTGCTGCGCCGGTTGGCGGCGTTCACGTTGCTCGAACTGATGATCGTGCTTGCGATCGTCGCCGTGCTGGCCGCGTGGGGCGTCCCGTCATATCGCGAACATGTCGCGCGCATGCATCGCGCGTCCGCGGTCGCCGCGCTGTATCGCGCCGCTCAATATCTCGAAACGCTCGACGGCCCGGCGCCGCAGACGTTGCCGGACGCATACGCACAGGCACCGCCGGACGGGCAGGCGATTTACCGCGTGGGGCTGAAACGATCGGTCGGCGACGATGCGCAGGTCGTCTACGAACTCGTTGCGAACCCGCTCGAGGCAGGCCCGATGCGCGCCGATGCATGCGGCGCATTCACGCTGCGTTCGGACGGCACGAAAGGCAATACGGGATCGAGCGACGCAGCGTCCGAGACACTGGAGCGGACATGCTGGGGCGTGCGCTGATCGCCCGATTACCCGATCGTCCGATCACGCACGGAAAAACGCGCACCGCCGGATGGCCGTGCACGCCCGTCGTTGCGTATCAGTCGTCGCTCGCGGCCATTGCGCGTTCATCGCGCGACTGTTTCCAGATCCGGTAGAACTCCCACGCGGCGAAGCCGACGGTGCCCCACTTCAGCGCGGGGCCCGCGCTCGCGCGCAGCAGCGATCGAATGGGTTTCGCCAGCACGAGCGACGCGAGCGAACTCAGCATCGGATACTGGTTGACGAGCTGGCCGAGGTTCGCGTTCAGGTTCTTGGCGGACTGGCTCAACTTGCCGCTCGACAGGCCGGGGATGAACACCTTGAGCCAGCTGAAGCGCGTGACGGCGTGGCGCATTTCGGCGGCGGCTTCGGCAAGCTCGAGCCGCTCGACCTCGGATCGCAGGATCAGCAATTCCTTGCGGAGCGCGCGATGCTGCGACGCGCTCCACTTCGATCGCGACGAATGGGGGCGGGGCGAGTGGCCCGTGACGTTCTGGCTCATGGCGCGTCGGCGAAGTAGGTGAGAGGGGTGAACGCGACTGCGTTCACGGCTTGCCGCGGAAAGCCTCGCGGTCTTTCTCGAGCTCGGCGAGCGTTGCTTCGAACACGGTCGGCGCCTCGCGCAGGCTCGTGCGCGCCTTCAGCGCACATGCGATACCGGCGATCGCGTACAGCGCGGTGATGACCGCGAGCGATTGCCACCGGTAGGTGTCCCAGAACGCGATCGTGACGAGCACGGTCAGGCTGATGAGCGCCATCGTCGCGAGCATCATGGCCGCGAGCCCGAGGAACAGCACGCCCATCAGGCGTTCCTTCTCCTCGGCGAGTTCGATGCCGACCAGTTCGAGGCGCGTCTGCAGCAGGCCGATCGCGGAGCCGACGAAGCGGCGCAACGGTCCCTGGCCGGACGGCTGCGAGTGGGTGTCTGTCGTCATGAATAAGGCGCTTGCGCGCGCAGTGAGCGTCTAGGTCAAAGCTGGCCGGCGGCGAACCGCCGGCCGGCTTCGGCGCCCATGTGCCGCACCGGGCGGCGCATGGGGCGGAACGGCGCCGAGCGCGTTACTTGCGGTTGATCAGCAGGCCGATCAACACGCCGACGCCGGCGGCGACGCCGATCGACGTCCACGGATGCTCGTGCACGTAGTCGTCGGTCGCGCGCGCGGCCTTCTTGCCTTTCTCGACCACCACGACCTGGACGTCGGTTGCCTTTTCCTTGGCCTGCTTCAGGCGCGACAGGGCTTTTTCGCGCAGTTCGGCCGCACGGTCGCCCGTGCTGCTCGCCGCTTGCTTGAGCAGATCCTCGGCGTCCGCGAGAACGGTTTTGATATCCGACATCAGTTTCTCCTTGTTGATTTCCGACATTGCAACTCCCTTCATGCTGTCATGCTGCAGGTTCACATCCTAGCGAAACGCCTGCCCGCTGGCGAGCCGGGACAAATAAACGGCGGCAGTGCAAGACTGCATGGTAAACGACTCGTAATCGTCAACAGAGCTTCAGACGATACGAAAAGTTTCCCTGGGCGCCATTCGTGCCGCGCCGCCACCCGGCAAAAATGACAAAAAAGTATGAATATCAAACGTAATAATCGTTCGCATGTCTCATTGCTTCCCGTAAGCTGATGGACTGTCCCGCGCCATCCAGCGCGCGGTTTCAACCAGCATCGTTCGAGGAGGGAACATCATGAGTCTGCGTCTTGGCGACATCGCACCGGATTTCGAGCAGGAATCGAGCCTGGGCCCCATCAAGTTTCACGAGTGGCTGGGCGACAGCTGGGGTGTCCTGTTCTCGCACCCGGCCGATTACACGCCGGTGTGCACGACTGAACTCGGGCTGACCTCGAAGCTGAAGGGCGAATTCGAGAAACGCAACGTGAAGGTGATCGCGCTGTCGGTCGACGGCGTCGAATCGCACAAGGGCTGGATCAACGACATCAACGAAACGCAGTCGACCGTGGTCGGTTTCCCGATCATCGCCGACGCGGACCGCAAGGTTTCGCAGCTGTACGACATGATCCATCCGAACGCGAACGAAACGCTGACGGTGCGCTCGCTGTTCGTGATCGACCCGAACAAGAAGGTGCGGCTCACCATCACCTATCCGGCCAGCACCGGCCGTAACTTCGACGAAGTGTTGCGCGTGATCGACTCGCTGCAGCTGACCGACAATTACAAGGTCGCGACGCCCGGCAACTGGAAGGACGGCGACGACGTCGTGATCGTGCCGTCGCTGCAGGATCCGGAAGAGCTGAAGAAACGCTTCCCGAAGGGTTTCAACGCCGTGCGGCCGTACCTGCGCCTCACGCCGCAGCCGAACAAGTAAGGAGCGGCTGCCGCATCGGCGGCGCGTGACGAACGCGCGTCGATGAAAACGGCCCGCCCGGCAGCGATGCCGGGCGGGCCGTGTCGTTTCAGCGGCGACGATGCGGCGCGAAGGGCGCCGCGCCGCGCATCAGAATGATCAGAAGAATGCCTGGATGCCCGTCTGGGCGCGGCCGAGGATCAGCGCATGGATGTCGTGCGTGCCTTCGTACGTATTCACCACTTCGAGGTTCACGAGGTGGCGCGCGACGCCGAATTCGTCCGAGATGCCGTTGCCGCCGAGCATGTCGCGCGCGAGCCGCGCGATGTCGAGTGCCTTGCCGCACGAGTTGCGCTTCATGATCGACGTGATCTCGACGGCCGCCGTGCCTTCGTCCTTCATCCGGCCGAGACGCAGCACGCCTTGCAGGCCGAGCGTGATTTCGGTCTGCATGTCGGCGAGCTTCTTCTGGATCAGCTGGTTCGCGGCGAGCGGGCGGCCGAACTGCTTGCGGTCGAGCACGTACTGGCGCGCGGTGTGCCAGCAGGACTCGGCTGCGCCGAGCGCGCCCCAGGCGATCCCGTAGCGCGCCGAGTTCAGGCACGTGAACGGGCCGCGCAGGCCGCTCACGTCGGGCATCAGGTTCTCTTCGGGCACGAACACTTCGTCGAGGACGATCTCGCCGGTGATCGACGCACGCAGCCCGACCTTGCCGTGGATCGCCGGCGCCGACAGTCCCTTCCAGCCCTTCTCGAGAATGAAGCCGCGGATTGCGTCCTTGCCGTTTTCTTCCAGTTTCGCCCACACGACGAACACGTCGGCGATCGGCGAGTTGGTGATCCACATCTTCGCGCCGGACAGCGAATAGCCGCCGGGCACCTTCTTCGCGCGCGTGACCATGCTGCCCGGGTCGGAGCCGTGGTTCGGCTCGGTCAGCCCGAAACAGCCGATCCATTCGCCGCTCGCGAGCTTCGGCAGGTATTTCTGCTTCTGCGCGTCCGAGCCGAATTCGTGGATCGGCACCATCACGAGCGACGACTGCACGGACATCATCGAGCGGTAGCCGGAGTCGACGCGCTCGACTTCGCGCGCGATCAGCCCGTAGCTCACGTAATTGAGACCGGGGCCGCCGTATTCTTCAGGAATCGTCGGGCCGAGCAGGCCGATCTCGCCCATCTCGCGGAAGATCTCGGCGTCGGTGCGCTCGTGGCGGAACGCTTCGGTCACGCGCGGCGCGAGCTTGTCCCTCGCGTACGCGTGCGCGGCATCGCGCACCATCCGCTCTTCTTCGGTCAGTTGCTGGTCGAGCAGCAGCGGATCGTCCCAATGAAAAGTTGCAGCAGCCATCGTTTCATCTCCTGTCGGCCCCGGGTTGGCGCTTCGCCGCCTGGCCCGATGTCTAAAGTTCGCTTGACTCATGTTCCGCTGTGCGGAACAATGTTTTGCAAAACGAACCCAGTGTAGCATCAGATGACGCTTTCAACCATCGACGAAACCACGATCGACGAACGCAAGTTCGTCGTTGCGCTCGCGCGCGGGCTCGACCTGCTGCGCGCATTCCGGCCCGGCGAGACGATGCTCGGCAATCGCGACTTCGCGGAGCGCACCGGGCTGCCGAAGGCGACGGTGAACCGGCTCGCCTACACGCTGACCGTGCTCGGCTACCTGCGCTACGACGAGACGCTCGGAAAGTATGCGCTCGACGCCGGCGTGTTGTCGCTCGGCTACGCGCTGCTGTCCGGCTCGGGCACCCTCGATCTCGCGCGGCCGCACATGCAGGCGCTCGCGCGCGAGATCGGCGCGGCCGTGTCGCTCGGCTGCCGGGACGGGCTCGACATGATCTATCTGGAGACGATCCGCAGCGAAACGGCGCTGACGCTCGGGCTGGCGCCCGGCTCGCGGCTGTCGATGCTGACGAGCTCGATGGGGCGCGCGTACCTGGCCGTGCAGCCGGAGGACGTGCGCCGCGCGCTCTACGCGGATCTGCACCGGGCGGCGGGCGGCGCGGCCGATGCGGATGCACTCGTCGCGGCAGCCCAGGACGCGGTGGCCGAATTCTCCGCAGGCGGATGCTGTTATTCGTTCCGCGCGTGGCACATGGACGTGAACGCGGCGGCCGTGCCGTTTCGCGAGCCGCGCGAGGGGCGCTGGCTGATCCTGAGCTGCAGCGGGCCTGCGTCGTCGATGGACGAGGACGTGTTCCGCACGCAGGTCGGGCCGAAGCTGAAGGCGCTCGCGCAGCGGCTCGGGCAGACGGTCTGAAACAGGCCCTGCGCGGCGTGTCGCCGGAGCGCCCGGGCACGCGAGCGGGCGCGCCGACATCCCGATCCTCACCGCTACCCGCTCGCTGAATCGAATCCACGATCCTGCGCGGCGCTCCCCGCGCGCCGGCAGCCACACCGCCAATCAGGCCGTGACGACCTTCGCGAACACCGGCCCCTGCATGAACCGCACGTCGTGCTGGCGCAGCAGCTCGCACTGCGTCTCGTCGACGACGCCGTCGAAAATCAGCGGAATCCGCACGCGCTGCGCATACGCGACCAGCGCCTTCACCATCCCGTCGCGCAGCGCGATGCCCGCATCCATCTTGATGTAGTCGGGCCGCGCCATCTCCGATTCGACCGCGAGGATCCGGCCCGGGTCGGGCAGCTTGTCGGCGACCTTGAAGCCGTGATGCTGGTAGCTGCGCGTCAGATAGCCGAGGAAGGTCTTGTGCGCGACCGCGACGGCCGGCAGCTCGATCACGATCCGCTCGGTCGGTAGCCCGAAGCGCTGCAGCACCGACGAGAAATGCTTGCCGTGGTCGTACTTCACGCTCTTGAGCAGCCGTTCATGCACGCGCAGGAACAGCAGCCCGTGACGTTGCGCGCCGAAGAAGTTGATCGCGTGCAGCGCGCGCGACAGCCGGTCGATCGCGACGAGCGTCTGGTCGTCGACGGCCGAATCGACCGGGTCGTGCGGCGTGCCCGTGACCAGCGTGACGGCCTGGAAGCCGAGTTCGTCGCCGTAGCGCTCGATCGCGTCCGCGAACGACGTCGACTGCGGCGCGCCGGGCATCGTCACGTCGTAGATCGGTTCATAGGCGCTCGCGAGCGTGCGCTCCGGCAGATTGGCGCACGCGGTGCCGCCCTCGGCGAGCGCAAGGTGTTCCCGCAGATACGGCAGTTGCCCGGCACGGACGACCAGCTCGGGAATGTTGGGCGGAATCATCGGCGTGGGAAGGAAAAAATGGCGGCCGAAAGGGCCGCCTCATCTCTCGATATTAGCAGCGCGAGCCCGGCTCGGCTTGGCGTTTCGCTCATATGGTTATCCCGTTCCGAAACCGGCGGCTAGGGTTTACGTTGATTTCACTATTCGTAATTGGTTTTACTATTCGTAAATCCAAGAATGTGTCGCCGATCAAGAAAAGCGGCGTTCGGGCGCCCGCAGCGGTGCCGTTTCCCGAATCGGATCAACAGGAAGCAAGGAGCGAGACGTGGCGGTTGACAGGAAGTGGACGGAACAGGGCGGGCCGCGGCGGCGGCGGGCAACGGGCCTGAGCGGAACGACGCTGCGCGCGCCGGCATGCGCACGGCAGGGTTGAGGAGCGGATGGCGACCATGAGCATCGATTACCAGACGCTGAAGTTCGACTACCGGCCGCGCGCGACGCGCGCCGCCGGCGATGACGCGACCCTCCACCCGGTGATCGTCGTCGGCGCGGGCCCGGTGGGCCTGTCGGCCGCGATCGACCTGGCGCAGCAGGGTGTGCCGGTCGTGCTGCTCGACGACGACGACACGCTGTCGACGGGCTCGCGCGCGATCTGCTTCGCGAAGCGCACGCTCGAGATCTTCGACCGGCTCGGCTGCGGCGAGCGCTTCGTCGACAAGGGCGTGAGCTGGCATGTAGGCAAGGTGTTCCTGCAGGACGAACAGCTGTATGCGTTCGACCTGCTGCCGGAGGAAGGCCACGCGCGTCCCGCGTTCATCAACCTGCAGCAGTACTACGTCGAAGGCTATCTGGCCGAGCGCGCGTTCGCGCTGCCCAACCTCGACATTCGCTGGAAGCACAAGGTGACGGGTGTCGCGCAATCGGCGGAACACGCGACGCTCACCGTCGAGACGCCGGAAGGGATCGAGACGCTGCGCGCGCAATACGTGATCGCGGCCGACGGCTCGCGCAGCCCGATGCGCGCGGCGATGGGCCTCGAGAGCCGCGGCCGCACGTTCAAGGACCGCTTCCTGATCGCCGACGTGAAGATGAAGGCGGAATTCCCGACCGAACGCTGGTTCTGGTTCGATCCGCCGTTCCATCGCAACCAGTCGGTGCTGCTGCACCGCCAGCCCGACAACGTGTGGCGCATCGACTTCCAGCTCGGCTGGGACGCCGATCCGGTCGCCGAGAAGCAGCCGGAACGCGTGATCCCGCGCGTGCGCGCGCTGCTCGGGCCGGACGTCGAGTTCGAGCTCGAATGGGTGAGCGTCTATACGTTCCGCTGCCAGCGGATGGACACGTTCCGTCATGGCCGCGTGCTGTTCGCGGGCGATTCCGCGCACGGCGTGTCGCCGTTCGGTGCGCGCGGCGCGAACAGCGGCGTGCAGGACGCGGACAACCTCGCGTGGAAGCTGAAGCTCGTGCTCGACGGCCGCGCGCACGACCGCCTGCTCGACACCTACGCGAGCGAGCGCGAGTTCGCGGCCGACGAGAACATCCGCAATTCGACGCGCTCGACCGATTTCATCACGCCGAAGAGCGCGGTGTCGCGCGTGTTCCGCGACGCGACGCTGAAGCTAGCGCGCGACTGCGAATTCGCGCGCAAGCTCGTGAACAGCGGCCGCCTGTCGGTGCCTGCCGTGCTGACCGATTCGCCGCTGAACACGCCGGACCGCAACGGCGACGCGTTCGCGTGCGCGATGCGGCCGGGCGCGGCGGCGGCCGATGCGCCGGTGCGCGCGCAGGGTGCGTCCGGCTGGCTGCTGCGGCATCTGGGCGACGGCTTCGCGGGCATGCTGTTCGGGCTGCCGGGCGACGCCGCCGCGCTCGCGCAGGCGCTCGACGGCCTCGCGCTGCCGGTGCGGCCGGTGCTGGTCGTGCCGGCCGGGCATGCGCAACCGGTGGCCGGCGTCGACGTCGTGGAGGACGTCGACGGTTTCGTCGCGCAACGCTACGACGCGAAGCCCGGCACGTTCTACCTGCTGCGTCCCGACCAGCACGTCTGTGCACGGATGCGCACGCTCGAGCGCCAGGCGATCGCCGACGCACTGGCGCGCGCGACCTGCGCACGCGCAACCGCGCATTGACTACGACAACGATACCGGAGACACCCGTCATGCCCCGACTCGACACCCGCCCGCGCCTGGCCGATCCGGACGCGTTCTACGAAGCGCTGATCGACATGCATCGCGACCTGTCGGACGCCGACAGCCAGCTCGTCAACGCGAAGCTGATCCTGCTGCTCGCGAACCAGATCGGCGACGCCGACGTGCTGCGCGAAGCGATGGCGCTCGCGCGCCAGGGCGTGACGCCGCCCGTGCATCCGGCCGCCGAGGCGGCGCAATGAGCGCGGCGCCGGCCGACGCGCGCGTGCTCGAAGTCGAGCGCGTGATCGACGACACGCATCGCCCGGGCTTTCACTGGATGCTGCTCGTGTTGTGCGGGCTGTGTCTCGTGATCGACGGCTTCGATGCGCAGGCGATGGGGTATGTCGCGCCGAGCGTGATCGCCGAATGGGGCGTGCCGAAGCAGGCGCTCGGGCCCGTGTTCAGCGCGAGCCTGTTCGGGATGCTGCTCGGCGCGCTCGGGTTGTCGGTGCTGGCCGACCGGATCGGGCGGCGCCCGGTGCTGATCGGCTCGACGCTGTTCTTCGCGGTGACGATGCTCGCGACGCCGTTCGCGGGTTCGATCCCGGTGCTGATGGCGCTGCGCTTCGTCACGGGCCTCGGCCTCGGCTGCATCATGCCGAACGCGATGGCGCTGGTCGGCGAGTTCAGCCCGGCCGCCCATCGCGTGAAGCGGATGATGATCGTGTCGTGCGGCTTCACGCTCGGCGCCGCGCTCGGCGGCTTCATCAGCGCCGCGCTGATTCCGGCGCTCGGCTGGCGCTCGGTGTTCTTCGTCGGCGGCGCGGTGCCGCTGGTGCTGACGCTCGCGATGTTCGCGCGGCTGCCCGAATCGCTGCAGTTCCTGGTGCTGAAAGGGCGCGACGCGCAGGCACGCGCCTGGCTCGCGCGCTTCGCGCCGCAGGCCGGCATCGACGCGACCACGCGCCTCGTCGTGCGCGAGCGCGCGGCGAGCGGCGCGCCGGTCGCCGAGCTGTTCCGTCATGGCCGCCTGCCGGTCACGCTGCTGCTGTGGGCAATCAGCTTCATGAACCTGATCGACCTGTACTTCCTGTCGAACTGGCTGCCGACGGTGATGCGCGACGCGGGCTATTCGCCGGGCACGGCGGTGATCGTCGGCACGGTGCTGCAGACGGGCGGCGTGATCGGCACGCTGTCGCTCGGCTGGTTCATCGAACGCTACGGCTTCGTGCGCGTGCTGTTCGCGTGCTTCGCATGCGCGGCCGTGTCGGTGGGGCTGATCGGCTCGGTCGCGCATGCGCTGCCGTGGCTGCTGCTCGTCGTGTTCGCCGGCGGGTTCTGCGTGGTCGGCGGGCAGCCGGCCGTGAACGCGCTCGCGGGCCAGTATTACCCGACGTCGCTGCGCTCGACCGGCATTGGCTGGAGCCTCGGCATCGGCCGGATCGGCTCGGTGCTCGGGCCGCTCGTCGGCGGACAACTGATTGCGCTCAACTGGACCAACGGCGCGCTGTTCCATGCAGCCGCGGTGCCCGTGCTGTGCTCGGCGCTGTTCGTGCTGGGCCTGGCCGGCGTCACGCGGCGCAGCGGGGCGCAGGCGCCGAACGCCGCCTTGAATTGATGGAGAAAGGAAACGATGACGCTTGACCTGTCGAAACCGGCGACCGCCGGCTACCTGAGCGGATTCGCGAACGAATTCGCGACCGAGGCGCTGCCCGGCGCGCTGCCGCACGGCCGCAACTCGCCGCAGCGCGCGCCGTACGGGCTGTATGCGGAGCAGCTGTCGGGCACCGCGTTTACCGCACCGCGCAGCCACAACCGCCGCTCGTGGCTGTACCGGATCCGGCCGGCGGCCGTGCACCGGCCGTTCGAGCCGTTCACGGGCCCGCAGCGGCTCGTGTCGGAATTCGGCGATTCGGCCGACGTGCCGCCGACGCCGCCGAACCAGCTGCGCTGGGATCCGCTGCCGATGCCGGTCGAGCCGACCGATTTCGTCGAAGGGCTCGTGACGATGGCCGGCAACGGCTCGGCGGCCGCGATGAACGGCTGTGCGATCCACCTGTACGCGGCGAACCGCTCGATGCAGGACCGCTTTTTCTACAGCGCCGACGGCGAGCTGCTGATCGTGCCGCAGCAGGGGCGGCTCTTCATCGCGACCGAATTCGGCCGGCTCGACGTCGAGCCGTTCGAGATCGCGGTGATTCCGCGCGGCGTGCGTTTTTCCGTCGCGCTGCCGGACGGCGATGCGCGCGGCTACATCTGCGAGAACTTCGGCGCGCTGCTGCGCCTGCCGGACCTCGGCCCCATCGGTTCGAACGGACTCGCGAACCCGCGCGATTTCCTCACGCCGCAGGCCGCGTACGAGGATCGCGAGGGCGCGTTCGAGCTGGTCGCGAAGCTGAACGGGCGCCTGTGGCGCGCGGACATCGGCCATTCGCCGTTCGACGTCGTCGCGTGGCACGGCAACTACGCGCCGTACAAATACGACCTGCGCCTGTTCAATACGATCGGCTCGATCAGCTTCGACCATCCCGATCCGTCGATCTTTCTCGTGCTGCAGTCGCCCAGCGACACGCCGGGCGTCGACACGATCGACTTCGTGATCTTCCCGCCGCGCTGGCTCGCGGCCGAGGATACGTTCCGCCCGCCCTGGTTCCACCGCAACGTCGCGAGCGAGTTCATGGGGCTCGTGCACGGCGCGTACGACGCGAAGGCCGAAGGCTTCGTGCCGGGTGGCGCGAGCCTGCACAACTGCATGTCGGGCCACGGGCCGGACGCGGACACGTTCGAGAAGGCGTCGGCGAGCGACACGACGAAGCCGCACAAGGTCGACGCGACGATGGCGTTCATGTTCGAAACCCGCACGCTGATCCGGCCGACGCGCTATGCGCTCGACACCGCGCAGCTGCAGGCCGACTACTTCGAATGCTGGCAAGGCATCAGGAAACACTTCAATCCGGAGCAACGATGAGCGATACCCAAGACTGGCGCGCGACGCTCGACCCGGCTCGCAAGAGCTGGGTCGAGACGGCGAACGATCCCGCCTGCGATTTCCCGATCCAGAACCTGCCGTTCGGGATCTTCAGCGATGCGAAGCAACCGGCGCGCCGCGCGGGCGTCGCGCTCGGCGACCAGATCGTCGACCTCGCCGCGCTCGCGCGTGCGGGCCTCGTGACGCTGCCGGCCGGCGCCGACGTGTTCGCCGCGCCGACGCTCAATGCGTTCATCGCGCTCGGCCGCGATGCGTGGCGCAGCGTGCGTGTGCAGCTGTCGACGCTGTTTTCGCGCGACGACGCGCGACTGCGCGATGACGCCGCATTGCGCGCGCAAGCGCTCGTCGCGCAGCGCGATGCGACGCTGCACCTGCCGGTCGACATTCCCGGCTACACCGATTTCTATTCGTCGAAGGAGCATGCGACCAACGTCGGCTCGATGTTTCGCGATCCGAAGAATGCGCTGCTGCCGAACTGGTCGGAGATGCCGATCGGCTACAACGGCCGTGCGTCGTCGGTGGTCGTGAGCGGCACGCCGGTGCGGCGCCCGAACGGGCAGCTGAAGCTGCCCGACCAGGAGCGTCCGGTGTTCGGCGCGTGCCGCAAGCTCGACATCGAACTGGAGACGGGCTTCATCGTCGGCCGCGGCAATGCGCTCGGCGAGCCGATCGCGTGCGAGGATGCCGAAGCGCATATCTTCGGGATGGTGCTGCTGAACGACTGGAGCGCGCGCGACATCCAGCAGTGGGAATACGTGCCGCTCGGCCCGTTCAACTCGAAGGGCTTCGCGACGACGATCTCGCCCTGGATCGTCACGCTCGATGCGCTCGAACCGTTTCGCGTCGCGCAGCCCGAACAGTCGCCGCAGCCGCTCGCGTATCTGCGGCACGCGGGCGAGCATGCATTCGACATCGCGCTCGAAGTGACGCTGCGCGCCGAAGGTGCGGCCGAAGCGACGTCGATCTGCCGCACCAACTTCAGGCACATGTACTGGACGATGGCGCAGCAGCTCGCGCATCACACGGTCGCGGGCTGCAACACGCGCGTGGGCGACCTGATGGGTTCGGGCACGATCAGCGGGCCGACGAAGGATTCGTTCGGCAGCCTGCTCGAACTGACGTGGAACGGCAAGGAGCCGCTCGCGCTGAACGGCGGCGGCAGCCGCGCGTTCATCGAGGACGGCGACGAGCTCACGCTCGCCGGGTGGTGCCAGGGCGATGGTTATCGCGTCGGCTTCGGCACCTGTGCCGGCAAGATCTTTCCCGCGCGGGGCGCGTGACGGATCGCGGCGCGACACGTAGCGCGTAGTCCGGAAGGACAGGGCGGCCCGCATTAAGTGGGCCGTTTTCGTTTTGTCGGCGGGGTGTGGCGCGTGTGCGCCCGTCAGACCGCGCGCTGCAACGCGGCGCGTCGTTCCCACAGCGCTGCCGCGACGAATGCGGCGACGCACACGACCAGCACGCCGATCAGTGCATTGCTGCCGAGTTGCTCCATCAACGCGCCGGCGACCAGCGGACCGCCGAAGCTCGCGGCGCTCCACGACGCCGACACGAGCGAGCTCGCGGTGACGAGCGCCGCGCCGCGAAAGCGTTCGCCGCACGCGACGAGCGACAGCGTGTAGATGCTGCCGGCCGCCGCGCCCAGCACGAACAGCAGCGGCCAGCATAGCCACGGGTTCGCGATCACGAACGGCAGCAGCGGCAGGCCTGCGAGCACGATCCAGCCGGCGCCGAGGTGCACGCGTTCGCGGCCGAGCTTGTCCGCGAGCCAGCCGATCGGGAACTGCATCGCGGTGTCGCCGAACAGCATGATCGACGCGAGCAGCACGGCGGTCGCGCTCGCAACGCCGTGATCCATCGCATAGAGCGGCAGCAGCGACAGCGCGAGCGTATCGAACAGCGCGAAGAAGCCCGTGCCGATGATCAGCGCGGGCATGCGCGGCAGTACGGCGAACCAGCTGTCGTGCGCTGCGTGATGTGCGTCGTCGCCGGCGAGCGGCGCGCGCCGGATCGTCGCGAGCGCCGGCAGCGCGAGCAGGAACAGCGCGCCGCACAGCGCGAAGCGGATGCGCGTCGCGCCGGCGATCTGGCTGACGAGCACCGGGCCCGTCATCTGGAACAGCGTGAAATTGGTCGCGTAGATCGCGACCACGCGGCCGCGTGTCGAGTCGTCGGCGAGCTGGTTGACCCATGCCTCGCCGATCGTGAACAGCAGCATCAGCGCCGCGCCGCACAGCACGCGCAGCGCACCCCACACGATCAGGTTCGACGTGAACTGCATCAGCGCGGTGGCCGCGGCGAGCAGCACGACCGACACGACGATCGCGCGGCGCGCGCCGATGCGCCGTGCGAGTGCGGTGACGAACGGGACGATCGCGAGACCGCCCAGGGCCTGCGCGGCCGTCAGCATGCCGACGACGTTGGTGCCGTGTCCGGCTTCGGTCAAGGCGAGCGCGGTGAGCGGCATCGTGGCGCCGGTGCCGAGACCGACCACCGCGACGCTGAGGATCAGCGCGAGGAAATCACGATTGAGAATGGCTTTCATCGGCCGCGATGCTACACCGTGGCCCCTGAAAGGTCCATGAAGGCCGTCAGGATCGAATGGGGTTGCGTGCGCAACGATCGCGGCGGCGCGCGGGCGCGGACGCGCGCCGTGCCGCCGCGCGTCGCCGCCGCGCGCGCGTCATACGTATCCGGTCGGCCCGCTCACGGGGCGGCGTTCGAGCGACGCCGACCACAGCGTGAGCGCGAGTGCGGCGACCGCCATCGCCGCACCGACCCACGGCAGGTTCACGAGCGACACGCCGGATCCGATCGCCATCCCGCCGAGCCACGCGCCCGTCGCGTTGCCGAGGTTGAACGCGCCCTGGTTCAGCGTCGACGCGAGGTTCGGCGCGTCGCTCGCGCGATCGACGATCAGGATCTGCAGCGGCGGCACGATCGCGAACGCGAGGATGCCCCAGACGAAGATCGTCGCGAGTGCCGCGAACGGCAGGTGCATCGTGCCCGCGAACAGCGCGAGGACGATGCCGATCAGCGCGAGCGTCGCGATCAGCGACGGCATCCCGCGCCAGTCGGCGAGCTTGCCGCCGAGCGTGCCGCCGACGGTCAGGCCGAGACCGAACAGCAGCAGCACGTAGGTGACCTGGCGCGGCGAGAAGCCCGTCACGTCCTCGAGGATCGGCGTGATGTACGTGAACACGCTGAACAGGCTCGCCGACGCGAGCACGCTGATGCCGAGCACCATCAGCACCTGCGGGTGCTTCAGCACGCTGAATTCGCGCGTGATGCTGGTGTCGGGCATCGCGAGGTGCTTCGGCAGGCATACCGCGAGCGCGGCGGCCGCGGCGATGCCGATGCCGGTGACGGCCCAGAACGTCGCGCGCCAGCCGTACGCCTGGCCGAGCGCGGTGCCGAGCGGCACGCCGAGCACGTTCGCGAGCGTGAGGCCGGTGAACATCAGCGCGATCGCCTGCGCGCGGCGGTTCGGCGCGACGAGGTTGCTCGCGACCACCGAGCCGATCCCGAAGAACGCGCCGTGGCAGAACGCCGTGACGACCCGCGCGGCCATCAGCACCGCATAGCCGGGCGCGATCGCGCAGAACAGGTTGCCCGCGATGAACAGCCCGATCAGGCCCATCAGCGCGCGCTTGCGCGGCATCTTCGCGGTGACGATCGCGAGGATTGGCGCGCCGATCGTCACGCCGAGCGCGTAGCCCGACACGAGCATCCCGGCGGCCGGGATCGATACGCCGAGGTCGCGGGCGACGTTGGGCAGCAGCCCCATGATCACGAACTCGGTGGTACCGATTCCAAATGCGGCGACGGCAAGGGCGAAAAGAGGTAATGGCATCGCGGTGGGCTACGGAAAAGGCCGCGGCCCGAGATCGGCGCGGCATGCGCGGAAGGGGCGGGGCGAGGAGATATCAGCCGCGATTCTACTTCAGTGAAAACCCCTATGCTCGGGGTCAAAATGGTTGTTGCCGGCGTGCGACGGGTGACGGCCAAGATGCGCCCAAAGTGTGGGATTTGGCTGTGCTCAGTGCTCAGTGCTCAGTGCTCAGTGCTCGGCGCTCGGCGCTCGGCGCTCGGTGGCAAGGCAAGGGCGAGAGCGAGGGCGAGAGCGAGGGCGAGGGCGAGGGCGAGAGCGAGGGGAGGCGTAATATCGGGTCGGAGCAAGACCGGCGAAGCGGCCGTTCCGCGCCTCGTGCATCCCGTCAGCGGTCGGACAGGGCGCCGGTGGGTGTCGAGCCGGAGCGGTCGTCAGGTGCGGCAAGCTCAGGCGACGGCGACGGCGATGATCCGCCGGTCGCGCCGGATGCTGCGTTGCCATCGGCGACCCCGGCCGCCGACGCATCCCAGCCGTTTTCGAACAGGCACGCCTCGATCGGCATCCGCGCGGCCCACCGCTCTTCCTCGAGCATCGGCTTCGCATAAAACGCGTCGACGTGCCCGACGCACAGCACGGCGATCGGCTTCGCGCCGGCCGGCATGCCGAGCAACGTGCGCAGCGCGTCGACATCGAACAGCGACACCCAGCCCATCCCGAGCCCTTCGGCGCGCGCGGCGAGCCACATGTTCTGGATCGCGCAGGCGGCGGACGCGAGGTCCATCTCCGGCAGCGTGCGGCGGCCGAACACGTGGCGCTCGCGGTCGTCGGTCAGCGCGACGACCAGCAGTTCGCCGCATTCGCGCACGCCTTCGACCTTCAGCCGCATGAATTCGTCCTGCCGCTCGCCGAGCGCGTCGGCGGTTGCGCGGCGCTCGGCCTCGACCAGCGCATGGATCGCGGTGCGCAGCGCGGGATCGGTGATGCGGATGAAGCGCCACGGCTGCATGAAGCCGACGCTCGGCGCGTGGTGCGCGGCGCGCAGCAGCCGCGCGAGCGTGGCCGGATCGACGGGTGCCGACGTGAAGTGGCGCATGTCGCGCCGTTCGAAGATGGCGCGGTAGACCGCGGCAATGGCGGAGTCGTCGAAACGCATGAGCGGCAGAAGCAGGGGGAGGTCGGCGCAACGATAGCAGACGCCGCGCGCGCAGCGTTACATCAGTCGAAATAAATTGACGAATCGTTGATGGATCGCGTGCGCTCAGGCGCTGCGCCACCGCCGTGCGGAACGACGCGCCTCAGCGCCCCGTCGTGACGACGTTGGTCGGCGTGCCGGCGTGCCACGCCTCGATGTTCAGCAGCGTCGTGTGCGCGATCTCGGCGAGCGCCTCGCGCGTGAAGAACGCCTGGTGCGACGTGACGATCACGTTCGGGAACGTCAGCAGGCGCGCGAGCACGTCGTCCTGCAGCGGCAGGTCGGAGTGATCTTCGAAGAAGAGGCCGCTTTCCTCCTCGTAGACATCGAGCCCGAGATGGCCGAGCTGGCCGCTCTTGAGCGCGTCGATCAGCGCCGGCGCATCGACCAGGCCGCCGCGGCCGGTATTGATCAGCATCGCACCGTGCTTCATCCGCGCGAGCGTCTGCGCGTTGATCAGATGGTGCGTCGACGGCAGCAGCGGGCAGTGCAGGCTGATGATGTCGGCATGGTGCAGCAGTTCGTCCAGCTCGACGTAGCGCGCGCCGTACGCGATCAGCTCCTCGTCGTACGGCGGCATCGAGTGTGCGAGCACATGCATCCCGAAGCCCATCATGATCTTCGCGAACACGCGGCCGATCAGGCCCGTGCCGATCACGCCGACGGTCTTGCCGTGCAGGTCGAAGCCGAGCAGGCCGTTCAGCGAGAAGTCGCCTTCGCGCGTGCGTGCGACCGCGCGCGGCAGCCGGCGGTTGAGCGCGAGGATCAGCGCGACCGCGTGTTCGGCGACCGCATGCGGCGAATATGCGGGCACCCGCACGACCGCGATGCCGAGCCGCTCGGCGGCCGCCAGGTCGACATGGTTGAAGCCGGCCGAGCGCAGCGCGATCAGGCGCGTGCCGCCGTCGGCGAGCCGTTCGAGCACGGCCGCGTCGACGGTGTCGTTGACGAACGGGCAGACGACCTCATAGCCGTGCGCGAGGATCGCGGTTTCCGCGTCGAGGTGCGACGGCTGGAAGTGCAGCCGATAACCGAATGACCGATTGGCGGCGGTGAACGATTCGTCGTCGTACTGCCGGCTGCTGAACAGGATCACGCGCACGCTGCACCTCCGATGGCTGTCGCGTGCAGTTTACTGCAGGCCCGTCTGCCGGCCCGCGACGATCTCGGCGCGATCGGGCGTGTGCAGGAAGCCGTAGCCGGTCCGCTCGCGGGCCGCCTGCGCGCCGAAATGCTCGAGCGCATGCTCGACGAAGCTGCGCGTGCGGGCCGGCACGTACTGGCGGTTCGGGTAGACGAGCGACAGCTGCGCGTCCGGGTCGTCGATCCGGTAAGCGGGCAACAGCCGCACCAGCGTGCCGGTGGCGAGTGCGTCGGCGACGCTCGGCTCGGGCAGTACCGCGATGCCGGACCCGGCGACGGTTGCAGCGTGCACGAGCGCCAGCTGGTTGACCGTGCAGGTCGGGCGCACCGTGACCGAATGCGTGACGCCGTCGTGGCCGACCAGCCGCCACGCGGGCGCATGCTGGTGCGGCGCGAGCGCGACCCAGTCGTGGCCCGGCAGGTCGTCGGGTGCGCGCGGCTCGCCGCGCCGTTCGAGATAGGCGGGCGCCGCGCAGGCGACGAACGGGTTCGGCGTGAGCGCGTGGCCGATCAGCGTCGGGTTGCCGTCGAGCCGGTTGCCGGTCACGATGCCGACGTCGTAGCCCGAATCGAGCACGTCGAGCGGCCCCTCGGCGACGGTGAGCTGCACGCGCAGTTCGGGGTAGCGGTGCCGGAAACTGCTGACGAGCGGCGTCAGCGCGAGCGGCGACAGCAGGCCCGACGCGACGACGCGCAGCGTGCCGGCCGGCTCGCGCACGGCGTGCGCGACGGATGCCTCGAGATGGTCGAATTCCTCGAGCAGCGCACGGCAGCCGTCGAGGTAGCGCAGGCCGGCCTCGGTCAGCGACAGGTTGCGCGTGGTGCGGTGGATCAACCGCGTGTTCAGGTGAGACTCGAGCATCGCGATCGAGCGCGTGACGAGCGCGTTGGACACGCCTAGATGGTGCGCCGCGCGCCGGAAGCTCTGCTGCTCGGCGACGCAGACGAACACACGCATGGTCTGAATCTGGTTCATGGCTCGCGAATTTCTGGCCCGGTTGATTGATTTTGGTTGGGATTTTTCGTCAAACGACCTGGAAAACCGTCGCGCAACCCCCGGGTCTCGTTCGTCTCGAAAAATCGGTTTTCGATTCTGCAGACGATTGTTCATTACGGAAGCGATATCGTCAACCTGAGAAAAGGGGCGGCTTGCGTAAAATCGAAATCGCGGGTATCGATTTAACGCATCGGCGGCGCTGGCATGCGCCTGGGTTAGTCCGGCGTGTATTCGGAAGGTCCGCCTTGTATTTTAATATTACTCATATAAATCAATATATTGATTCGGTCTGGATGCGACGTCGTGCGGTAATGGGTGAAATCGCTCACCAATAGATGCTGCGATAGTGGATGTTTTTGTGCCGGTCTGGTTTTCGTGTGCCGATGCCAGTCGCGCGATTTTTATCGTGGTGACCGGTATTCCGGTAGATGCATGCGGCATGCTGAACTCGGGCGTCAGGATGCGCATCTCAATATTGCCGGAGAAAATCGCGGGCATCGACCGTCCGTTGGAACCGTTTCGCATGCGGCCGGCAATGCCGCGGCAATACGAAACCCGGTCGTGCGACGCGGGCGCGGCCGGCTGGCCCGGTCCGTCGACCGGGCCAGCGTCACGCTGTCCGGGCGCGCGTGCCTCTTGCGCACGGGCGCGGAACGCGGAATGATCGATCAGTTCGCCGTGCCGTGCGGCGAACGACGTCCGAGCGTTTTCTCCGTTCCTCTTTTGCCAGCCATGTCCATCGATTACTCGCCGATTCCCTGTCCCGTCGTCGTGCCGCTCGACGCGATCCTGCCCGAAGAACCGCTGCTGATGATGGGGGCCGGCCCGGTCCCGATCCCGGCCGCCGTCGCGAAGGCGAACACGATCGTGATCAACCACCTCGGCGCGACGATGGCGAAGATCATCGAGCAGGTGAAGGAGATGGCGCGCTACGTATTCCAGACCCGCACGAAGTGGGTGCTCGGCGTCGCCGGCCCCGGTTCCGCCGCGATGGAAATGGCGATCTCGAACCTCGCGTGGCGCGGCACGCGCGTGCTGTCGATCCGCAACGGCTTCTTCAGCGCGCGGATGGCCGAGATGGCCACGCGCGTCGGCGCCGACGTCGCCACGCTTGAAGTGGCCGACCGCTCGGTCGCGAGCCTCGACGAGATCGCGGACGCGATCGCGCGCGAGCGGCCCGAGATCGTCACGATCGTGCAGGGCGAGACGTCGAACACCGTGTGGAACCGCGAGCTGCGCGACATCGCGGCGCTCGCGAAGGCGGCCGGCGCGCTGGTCGTCGTCGACGCGGTGTGCACGTTGTCGACGATGCCGCTCGAGATGGACGCGTGGGGCATCGATGCGGTGATCACGGGCGGCCAGAAGGGGCTGTCGTCGATTCCCGGCGTATCGCTGATCGCGTTCTCGGACGCCGCGTGGGACCGGATGAAGCAGCGTCCGGAACCGAATGCGCACTGGTGCCTCGATATGGCGCTCGCGGAGAACTTCTGGCACAACGCGGGCTACCACTACACGGCGCCGGTGTCGGGCGTGCTCGCGCTGCACGAGGCGCTGCGGCTCGTCTGCGCGGAGACGCTCGAAAGCCGCTTCGCGCGCCACCTGCGCTGCTCGCTCGCGTTGCAGGCGGGCGTCGAGGCGATGGGGCTCGCGCTCTATGCGCCGAAGGACTGCCGGCTCAACTCGGTGGTCGGGATCGAGACGCCCGAAGGGCTGACGCCCGGGATGGTGTGCGGCCATATCTCGAAGCAGTACCAGGTCGAGATCTCGGGCTCGTTCGGGCTGCCGATCGTGCGGATCGGGCAGATGGGCGAACAGTGCCGCGAACACAACCTGTTCCGCACGCTGCACGCGTTCGGCCGCACGATGATGGACCTGAAGGTGCCGGTGGACCTGCCGGCCGGCGTGGCCGCGCTCGAGCAGGAATTGTCGCAGCGGGGCGCGTAAGCAGGGAGACGGTGATGCGTGCCGGGTGCGCGCTGCGCCAGCCGGCACGTTGAAGGTGCGCGCGGGGCTCAGCCGCCCTGCATCGCGCGCCGGTACGCGTTCGGCGTCGTGCCGTGCGCGTCGCGAAAGCGATGGCTGAAGTGGCCGGCGTTCGCGTAGCCGCATTCGGCCGCGACCTGCGCGAGCGGCAGCGCCGTCGTGCGCAGCAGCAGGCGCGCCCGCGCGAGCCGCTGCTCGGCCACCCACGCGTGCGGCGCGCGGCCGAACGACAGCCGGAACATTCGCGAGAAATGGTATTCGGACAGCGCGGCGACCTCCGCCAGCTCGCCGAGCGTCAGCGGCTGCGACAGGTAGCTGTCGATGTAGTCGCGCACGCGGCGGCGCACGGCCGGCGCGAGTCCGCCGCGGAACGGCACGTCGGTGCGCGTCGTGCTCTGGCCGCGCAGCAGCAGGCTCAATACGTCGTGCGCGGCCTCGTTCACGCGCAGCCGCCCGTCGGCATCGTCCCAGCGCTCCAGCGCGAGCGAACGGAACTGCGCCGCGACGCGCGCATCCTCGAAATAGGTGCGGTCGGCGAGCTTCAGCTCGCGCGGCTCGCGATCGAGTTCGCGGATCGCGCGCTGCGTGAAGTGCTCGGGCAGGAAGTACAGGTGGATGAAGTGCATCTCGCCGCGCACCCACCAGCGCGATTCATGGTCACCCGGCAGCGCGCACAGCAGGCTCGGCGCGCCGTAGCGCGGCACGCGTTCGCGCTCCGTCCGGTAGCCGCCGTCGAGATAGCACGACAGCGTGTGGTGGCCCGGTTGTTCGTAGATCGTCTCGCTTTCGTCGGTGATGCGCGTCCATTCGGCGATCGCGAGATGATCGCCGAGCCACGTGAAGCGCTCGAGCGTCGCGTTCGCCTCGGCGAGCGTGCGGCACACCGACTGCAGGCCGAACGGCATCGCACCGCCGGCAAGGGCGGCGGCGTGATCGGCGGGCGGGGCGTACAGGGGCGGACTCATGGTGCGACGAGTATAAGCGCGCGCGCGACGCGCCGTGCGGCCGCCCGAAAAAGACCGCAATTCCGGACAATCCGCGCGGGCGGGGCGGCGGCACAGTCTGAGTCCGTTTCACTCGTTTCGCTTCGTTGCCGCCATGAACCTGTCGCTTTATTTCGTCACCGTGCTGATCTGGGGCACCACCTGGATCGCGATCAAATGGCAGCTCGGCGCCGTGCCGCCGCCCGTGTCGATCGCGTGGCGCTTCTGGCTCGCGGCCGCCGTGCTGTTCGCGCTGCTGCGCGTGATGCGCCGGCCGGTGCGTCCGCCGCGCGAGGCGTGGCGCTACCTCGTCGCGCAGGGCTTCGCGTTGTTCTGCCTGAATTTCCTGTGCTTCTACTACTCGGAGCAGGTCGTGCCGAGCGGCCTCGTCGCGGTGATCTTCTCGACCGCGCCGCTCTTGAATTCGATCAACGGCCGGCTGTTCATGGGCCGCCCGCTGCGGCCGTCCGCGATTGCCGGCGCGCTGCTCGGGCTGACCGGCATCGCCTGCCTGTTCTGGCAGCAGATGGCCGGCCACCTCGACGATCACGCGACCTGGACGGGCCTCGCGATCGCGTTCGCGGGCACGATGTGCTTCTCGGCCGGCAACCTGCTGTCGAGCCGGATGCAATCGATGGGGCTGCATCCGCTCGCGACCAACGGCTGGGCGATGCTGATCGGCGCGGCGATCCTGACGGTCGGCAGTGCGGTGGCCGGGCTGCGGTTCATGATCGACCCGAGCCCGCGTTATCTCGGCGCGCTCGTCTATCTGGCCGTGCCGGGCTCGGTGATCGGGTTCACCGCGTACCTGACGCTCGTCGGGCGGATCGGGCCGGAGCGCGCGGCGTACTGCACGGTGCTGTTCCCGATCGTCGCGCTGGCCGTGTCGACGGTCTTCGAGGGCTACCAGTGGTCGCCGCTCGCGGTGATCGGGCTGCTGCTCGTGCTGGCCGGCAATCTCGTTGCGTTCGACCTGACGCGCCGGTTGTTCCTGCGCATGGCTTGACCGAGGCATTAGGCACTCTTGCGCATTCGCGGAGACGGTGCTGCACGACGAAGTCGCCGATCTGGTGCTGGGCGGTTTCCCGCTCGTCACGACCGAGCTCGATCGCTACGTGCTTTCATTCGACGGTGCGCCGTTGGCCGTGGCCGTCCTGCATGGCTTGCCGCTGAAGAACCTTGGCGGCGACGGTGCGTTGTCGACGATCGTGCCGTACGACGTTCCGCAGCAGTGGTCGCTGGCCGTCCACCGGCATCAGCGGCGGGTCGACGGGTTCCTGTACATGTCCCGCCATCTGAACACGTCGGAAGCCCTCGTGCTCTTCGATCGTGCCGAACCCAAGCTCTCGCTCCGGGACGCCGTTCCGTTCCGGCGTCATCCTCAAGCCGTCCGCGTGCTGCGCGACTTCAACGTGTTGCTGCGTTGAACGGCGTTGCGCGCGCGGCAGCACGACTCAAGCCGCCGCGCCGCTCCCGGCGAGCCGCGCCTGCCGCTGGTACAGCACCATCGACAGCGCGACGCCGGCCGCCGCGGCCACCGCCGCGAACAGGAACACCTGCGGATAACCGAACGCACCGGCCACATAGCCGGCGAGCGGGCCCGTGATGCCGAGCGACAGGTCGAGAAACACCGAATACGCGGACAGCGCCGCGCCGCGGCTCGCCGGCGGGACGAGCGCCACGGCCTCGACGCCGAGCGCCGGGAAGATCAGCGCGAAGCCGAAGCCGGTCAGCGCGGCGCCGACGAGCGCGACGTGCGGCACGGGTGCGAGCCACAGCAGCAAGAGGCCCGAGCATTCGAACGCGAACGACACGATCGCGACGCGGAAGCCGCCGTGGGTCTTGATCGTATTCGCGAACAGCAGCCGCGCGCCGATGAACAGCGTGCCGAACACGGTCAGCGACAGCGCGGCGTTCGGCCAGTGGCGCGCCGCGTAGTACAGCGTGACGAAGGTCGCGATCGAGCCGAAGCCGGCCGAGCCGAGCGCGAGGCCGAGACCGTGCGGCAGTACGCGCGTGAACACGCTCGCATACGACATCCGTTCGCCGTGCACGAGCGGCACGGAAGCGATCAGACGCGCGAGATAGAAGCCGATCGCGGCGAGCGCGATCACGATCACGCCGATCAGCGCCGGATTCAGCGTGTGCGCGATCGCGACGCCGACCGGCGCGCCGAGCGCGAGCGCCCCGTAGGTCGCGATGCCGTTCCACGAGATCACCTTCGCGTTGTGCGCGACGCCGACCCGCCCGATGCCCCACAGGATCGCACCGGTGCCGCACAGGCTCTCGCCGACGCCGAGCACGAGCCGGCTCGCGACCAGCAGCACGAGGCTCGCGACCGGCCAGTGGGCCAGCAGCAGCGCGACGAGCAGCAGCACGCCCGACACGCCGCAGCCGATCAGCCCGCGCAGCACCGTCTGCTTCGGCCCGAGCGTATCGGCGAAGCGCCCGGCGAGCGGGCGCGACGCGAGCGTCGCGAAATACTGGACGCTGATCGCGCCGCCCGCGACGATCGCGGAAAAACCGAGGTCGTCATGGACGAAGCCCGGCAGCACCGCGAGCGGCAGGCCGATGGTCAGATAGCAGATGAACGTGAAACAGACGACGGACACGATTTGCAGCGTGACGGCAAACCCGCTGCGCGGCGGTGTGGCGGAATCGGTTGACATGGGGTCGGATCGAATGGGCGAAACGGAGCGGAAAGCGGCGAAAAACGGAATCGGGATTTTCCCATGGAACCGGTTTTCACGCAGGTACCATTTAGTTAATCGCGACCCATTTTCATCATCGAAGAATGGCCGACGGGGCGCTGCGGGCAGGCCGGAACCCAGGCCGGGCAAGGCGCCCGACGCCTGCCGGGCGGCCGCGGCGCGCATATCGCGGCAGTTATATGGGCCCCATGCGTGATGGGCTATGGGTTGCGGAATTTGACGGTGATAGCGTGCAAACTGTCAGAGAAACGTCGGTCGAGCGCCCCGCGCAGGCCGCCTTGCCCCCACCGGAAGAACGATAGAGACATGAGTGAGCCGATCCGCTTCTACCATCGTCACGCGGTCCGCGAAGTCAGCGGCGCGGACGTCACCCGCACCGTGCTGCAGTACCTGCGCGAGGATGCGCACTGCACCGGCACCAAGGAAGGCTGCGCGGAAGGCGACTGCGGCGCGTGCACGGTCGTCGTCGGCGAGCTGACCGACACGGGTACGGTCGCGTTCAAGGCCGTCAATGCCTGCATCCAGTTCCTGCCCACGCTCGACGGCAAGGCGCTGTTGACGGTGGAAGACCTGCGCCAGCCGGACGGTTCGCTGCATCCGGTGCAGCAGGCGATGGTCGATTGCCACGGCTCGCAATGCGGGTTCTGCACGCCCGGTTTCGTGATGTCGATGTGGGCGCTGTACGAGAAGCACGGCCATGAAGGCTGCGCCGGCACGTGCGCGAAGGCGAAGGACGTGCCGACGCGCACCGAGATCGCCGATGCGCTCACCGGCAACCTGTGCCGCTGCACCGGCTATCGCCCGATCGTCGATGCGGCCGTGCAGATGTTCGGTGCGCCGGCGCCGACGGCACCGATCGATACGGCCGCGCTGGCCCGCACGCTCGCGGCGCTCAAGCGTGACGACACGTTCGACTACACGACGCGCGACGGCGCGCGCTTCGCCGCGCCGCGCACGCTCGACGCGCTGGCCGCGCTGAAGGTCGAGCGCCCGGATGCACGGCTGCTCGCCGGCAGCACCGACATCGGCCTGTGGGTCACCAAGCAGATGCGTCGCCTCGACGACCTGATCTACGTCGGCCAGATCACCGAACTGCGGACCGTCGTGCACGGCGACGACTGGATCGAGATCGGCGCGGGCGTGACGGTCGAGGACGGCTATGCGGCACTCGCCGGCACGTATCCGGAACTGACCGAAATGTGGAAGCGCTTCGCGTCGCTGCCGATCCGCAACGCGGGGACGATCGGCGGCAACGTCGCGAACGGCTCGCCGATCGGCGACTCGATGCCGGGCCTGATCGCGCTCGGCGCGCGGGTCGTGCTGCGCGGCGGCGACACGGTGCGCGAGCTGCCGCTCGAGGCGCTCTACACCGGCTATCAGCAAAAGGACATGGCGCCGCACGAATTCGTCGTCGGCCTGAAGGTGCCGACCCGCACCGGCGTGCGCGCGAAGCTGCAGTTCCGCACCTACAAGCTGTCGAAGCGGTTCGACTCCGACATTTCGGCGGTGTGCGCGGCGTTCGCGTTCATCGCGGACGGCGAGCTGATCCGCGAGCCGCGCATCGCGTTCGGCGGGATGGCCGCGACGCCGAAGCGCGCGACGCATACGGAGAGCCTGCTCGACGGCGCGCAGTGGCACGAAGCCACCGCGCAGGCCGCGATGCAGGCGCTCGAGCGCGACTACCAGCCGCTCACCGACATGCGTGCGACGAGCGCGTATCGCCTCGATACCGCGAAGAACCTGATGTACCGATTCTGGCTGGAGACGCGCCCGCACGACCCGCTGCCGCCGCAGGCGCTGAACGTGCGTGAAGTGGCCGCCGAAGTTGCCGACGACGCGGCGCGCGTCTGACGAGGGAGAACACCGAACATGAACCAGCAGGCAGAACCGTTCCTGAACACCCTCGACCCGCAGGCCGACGCGGCGCAGGTGCACGTCTCGCGCGCGCACGAATCCGCGCACCTGCACGTGAGCGGGCGCGCGACCTACACCGACGACATCCCGCTCGTCGCGGGCACGCTGCACGCTGCGCTCGGGTTGTCCGCGAAGCCGCACGCGAAGATCGTGTCGATGAATTTCGACGCGGTGCGCGCGACGCCCGGCGTGGTCGCCGTGTTCACGGCCGACGACATCCCCGGCGTCAACGATTGCGGCCCGATCATCCACGACGATCCGGTACTCGCCAAAGGCATCGTGCAGTTCGTCGGCCAGCCGATGTTCATCGTCGTCGCGACGTCGCACGAAACCGCGCGGCTCGCCGCGCGCCGCGCGCAGGTCGACTACGAGGAGCTGCCCGCGATCCTGACCGCGCAGGAAGCGCGGCAGGCCGAAACCTATGTGATCCCGCCGCTGAAACTCGCGCGCGGCGACGCGGCCGCGCGGCTCGCCGCCGCGCCGCATCGCGAGTCGGGCGAGATGCTGCTCGGCGGCCAGGAGCAGTTCTACCTGGAAGGGCAGATCGCGTACGCGGTGCCGAAGGACGACGACGGGATGCACGTGTACTGCTCGACGCAGCACCCGAGCGAGATGCAGCACCTCGTCGCGCACGTGCTCGGCGTCGCGTCGCACAACGTGCTGGTCGAATGCCGCCGGATGGGCGGCGGGTTCGGCGGCAAGGAATCGCAGTCGGGCCTGTTCGCATGCTGCGCGGCGCTCGCCGCGTGGAAGCTGCTGTGCCCGGTGAAGCTGCGTCCGGACCGCGACGACGACATGATGATCACCGGCAAGCGACACGACTTCCATTACCGCTTCGACGTCGGCTACGACGACGACGGCCGCCTCGACGGCGTCGCGCTCGACATGACGTCGCGCTGCGGCTTCTCGGCGGACCTGTCGGGCCCGGTGATGACGCGCGCGGTGTGCCACTTCGACAACGCGTACTGGCTCGGCGACGTCGACATCGCCGGCTACTGCGGCAAGACCAACACGCAGTCGAACACCGCGTTCCGCGGCTTCGGCGGGCCGCAGGGCGCGTTCGCGATCGAATACATCCTCGACGACGTCGCGCGCGCGCTCGGCCGCGATCCGCTCGACGTGCGCTACGCGAACCTGTACGGCAAGACCGAGCGCAACGTGACGCCTTACGGGCAGACGGTCGAGGACAACGTGCTGCACGAACTGCTCGGCGAACTCGAGTCGACGAGCGACTACCGCGCGCGGCGCGCGGGCGTGCGCGAATTCAATGCACGCAACACGGTGCTGAAGAAGGGCATCGCGCTCACGCCGGTGAAGTTCGGCATCGCGTTCAACGTCACGCACTTCAACCAGGCCGGCGCGCTGGTGCACATCTACACCGACGGCTCGGTGCTCGTGAACCACGGCGGCACGGAGATGGGGCAGGGGCTCAACACGAAGGTCGCGCAGGTCGTCGCGCACGAGCTCGGCATCCGCTTCGGCCGGATCCGCGTGACGGCGACCGACACGAGCAAGGTCGCGAACACGTCCGCGACGGCTGCGTCGACGGGCTCCGACCTGAACGGCAAGGCCGCGCAGGATGCGGCGCGCCAGCTGCGCGAGCGCCTTGCGGCGTTCGCGGCGAAGCAGTTCGGCGACGGCAAGGTCGATGCGGCCGACGTGAAGTTCGGCAACGACTTCGTGTGGATCGGCGGCGCGAGCGTGCCGTTCGGCGAGGTGATCGCGAAGGCGTATCTCGCGCGCGTGCAGCTGTGGTCCGACGGCTTCTACGCGACGCCGAAGCTGTACTGGGATCAGTCGAAGCTGCAGGGCCGGCCGTTCTACTACTACTCGTACGGCGCGGCCGTGTCGGAGGTCGTGATCGACACGCTGACGGGCGAGATGCGCACGCTGCGCGTCGACGCGCTGCACGACGTGGGTGCATCGCTGAACCCGGCGCTCGACATCGGCCAGGTCGAAGGCGCGTTCATCCAGGGAATGGGCTGGCTCACGACCGAGGAGCTGTGGTGGAACAAGGGCGGCAAGCTGATGACGCATGCGCCGTCCACGTACAAGATCCCGACGGTCAACGACACGCCGCCCGAATTCAACGTGCGGCTGTTCCAGAACCGCAACGTGGAGGACAGCATCCATCGTTCGAAGGCCGTCGGCGAACCGCCGCTGCTGCTGCCGTTCTCGGTGTTCTTCGCGGTGCGCGACGCGATTGCCGCGGTCGGCGACTACCGGGTGAATCCGCCGCTCGACGCGCCGGCCACCGGCGAGTCGATCCTGCGCGCGATCACTGCGGTGCGTGCTGCGCGCGCCGGTCAGGCAGGTTGAGATGAACGGGCCTGCACGTTCGTTTCGCACCGCGACGACCCCGGCATTCGCGCAGGGTACCGGCCAGCGCAACCGCGCGACCGGTACGTCCGCGCCGATGCACATCGTGCTGTTCGGCGCGGGGCACGTCGGCCATGCGCTCGTCACGCTGCTCGGCGCATTGCCGTGCGTCGTGCAGTGGGTCGATACGCGCGACGAGCTGTTCCCGGACGAATGTCCGCCGAACGTGCAGCCGGAGCCGACCGACATACCCGAGGCCGTCGTCGACGCGGCGCCGCCCGGCGCGTACTTCCTCGTGATGACGCACAACCACGCGCTCGACTTCTCGCTCGCCGCGCAGATCATGCGGCGGCGCGACTTCGCGTACTTCGGGATGATCGGTTCGCGTACCAAGCGCGTGAAGTTCGAGCGCCGGCTCGCCGCGCGCGGCGTCGATCCGGCGCGGCTCGCCGAGATGGTGTGTCCGATCGGCGTCGCGGGCATCGTCGACAAGGCACCCGGTGCGATCGCGGTGGCCGTCTGCGCGGAACTGCTGCAGGCCCGCTCGGGCATGCCGGTGGCCGACGCGAAGGCGGCTGCGGCGGAGCGCTTGCGCGACGACGCGCGTTGCGCGCGGTAACGATCAGGGGCGGCACGCCCGACCCACGTCCGCGCGTTTTTGCCTACACTGCACGGATTGCGCGGCAGCGGGCCGCGCGTCCTTTCGTGCAGGCACCATGTCCGATCATCAGGTCTATCTCGATGCGCTCGATGCGAGCCTCGTCGTCATCGAGCGCTGGCTGTCCGGCGCCGATACTTCCCCCGCGGCGCTCGATGCGCTGCTCGCGCCTTTCTCCGCCGAATTCACGATGATCATGACCGACGGTCGCGCGTTCGACCGCGATGACACGCGCGCGCTGTTCGCGAAGCTCGGCGGCGCGAAGCCGGGGCTGCGCATCACACTGTCGGGCATCCGCGTGCTCGCGGCAGACGCGTCGCATGCGGTGCTCACCTATCTTGAAGCGCAGCAGGCGGCGTCGGGCGAACTGCCCGCGCGTCGCGCGACCGCCGTGTTCGCGCGCGACGCGGCAGGCGTCGTGCGCTGGACCCATCTGCAGGAAACCTTCTGCACGGCCTGAGCGGCCGCGCCGCGTGATCGTGCGCGGGCGATTCCGCGCGGGTTGAGCGCCGCTTCAGCGCTTGCGGCCGCGTGCGGCGGTCAGCTCGTCGGACACGCTTTGCATCAGCGCACACAGCCACGCGATGTCGGTCGGGCGATCGGGGTGCGGGTGCGTGAGCAGGTAGCTCTTGATGCGCGGGAACGGCACGGGCGGCGCGACGACGACGAGCGGCAGCAGCTGCGCGTAGTGCGTCGCGAAGCGGCGCGTCGTCGTGAAGATCAGGTCCGACTGCAGCAGCACCTGCGGCACGATGCCGAAGTACGGCAGCGTCGTCACGATCCGTCGCGTGAGGCGGGCGCGGGCGAGGCCGATCTCGATCGCGTTGCGCTTGTCGCCGGTGTACGGCGTCGGCGCGACGTGCGCGGCCGACGCGTACGCTTCGCGCGTGAGCGGTTCGCGGGCGAGCGGATGCGCGTCGCGCATCAGGCACACGATCGTGTCGGAGAACAGGTCCTGGCGCGCGAACCGCGGGTCGGGCTTCGGCCAGTTGCCGATCACGAGATCGAGCGCGCCCGATTCGAGCGCCTCCGCGTGATCGAGCGCGGGATTCAATGAGTCGATTTCCAGATGCGCATGCGGCGCCGCGTCGCGAAAGCGCTCGATCAGCGTCGGCATGAAGAAATCGTTCAGGTAGTCGGGTGCGGCCACGCGGAACGTGCGCCGCGCGGACGATGGATCGAAGTCGCCGTGCGGCGTCGCGATGAAGTCGACCTCGCGCAGCGCGCGCGACGCGGCACCGAGCAGCGATGCGCCGTACTCGGTCGGCACCATCCCGGATTTGCCGCGCACGAGAATCGGGTCGTTCAGCGTCTCGCGCAGCTTGCGCAGCGCGGTGCTGATCGCGGGCTGGGTCTGGTTCAGCCGCAGCGCGGCCTGCGTGACGCTGCGCTCGAGCAGCAGCGTGCGCAATACGCGCACGAGCCAGATATCGAGCGAGGCGGTACGATCGTCGTCTTCCATCGGCGAGCGGTGTTCGGGAGAAGCGTAACCTTACCGCAGCCGCACGTTGCCGTGCGTGATACCGGCCATCACGTGCGCCCCTTCGGCAGCACGCTGATCCGCTTGACCTCGCGCGACTCGAGCCAGTTCGGCGTGCGCGCGCAGTACAGCACCATCGGCAGCGCGTCCTCGCCCCAGAACAGCTGCTGGTTCATCCAGAAGGTCGGTACGCCGAACACGCCGAGCGCGATCGCGTCGTCGGTGTTGCGGCGCAACTGCGCGCTCGTCTCCTCGAATTCGATCAGCTCGTCGCCGTGCCCGACGCCGACGCGCTCGCACAGCGCCGCGAACCCGTCCGGCGTCGACGGATCGTTGCCGTCGTGCCAGATGAAGCGGAACATTTCCAGCACGGTCGCGATGTCGGCGCGCAGCGCGATCGCGAGGCGCAGCACCTTGTCGGAGTCGAACGGATGCGCGGGCGGCATCTTGAAGCGGATGCCGAGCTGTTCGGCGCGAAACAGCGCGTGGCGGTACGTGAACACGCGCTTGGCCGGCACGTCGGCGCTCGGGCGCTGCCCCCAGTGGCGCTGCAGGTCGGGCAGCGACACGGCGACGGGGTCGAACGGCACGTCGGGCCACTTGTCGTGCTGTTCGAGCAGCAGGTAGGAGAACGGCGACACGAAGTCGAAGAACCAGGCAGGCTGGGCAGTGTCGAGGCCGGTTGTCATGGCGATCTCCAGAGGGTGGGGCGTGCGCGCCTGGCGGCGGCCTTCATGTTACGTTGCGGCGCGCGGATGCAACCGCGCGGATGCAGCAATGATCGCGGATCGGCCGCTCATGCGGAACCGGGAGTCGCCCGGGGGGGCTCGCCGGCCGGCGCCGCCGCGCCGCCGCGCGCCGCTGCACGGCCGCCGGCGCCGGGTGTGCCCGGCGTGCCCGATGCGACGTCGTGATCGTGCGCGGTGAGCCGCTCGCGCACGAAGCCGATGTGCTCGCGCAGCACGTAGAACTGCCCCGCGTACGCAAGCGGCATCTTCATCCGGTTCACGGCTTCCTCGATGTCGTCGAGTTCGTCGAGCAGCTGGACGCGCTCTTCGGCCGTATGCTCGCCGAGCGCGCGGCGCTCGAGCGCGATCAGTGCGCCGTACCAGCGGTAGATGCGCGAACGCACGCGCCAGCCGTACAGCGACGGCACCAGCCGCAACCCGGGGATCAGCACGACGATCAGCGGCACCACGACGACGAGCAGCCGGTCGACGAGACTCGCGACCCAGAACGGCAGCCGCCGGTACAGGAACGACTTGCCCGACTTGTAATAGCGCCCCGCGTCGTCGGACAGCGGGAAGCCGCGCGTGACGGCCGACGGGAATTCGCCCGCGTGCTGCAGGATCGTCGCGTGGCCGTGCACTTCGCGCGCGGCCTCGATCAGCAGGTCGGACAGCGCGGGGTGCAGCGTATCGCGCGCGACCAGCTCGATCGTCGGCGCGACCGTGTGGATGTCGGCGGGCGGCAGGTTGAGGCCGAGATCGTAGACGCCCATCGGCAGCGTGATCGCGGTCAGGTACGGAAAGCGCCGCGCGTAGGCCTCGGCTTGCGTGAACGAGTACACGTGCACGCCGGGCGCGCGGAACAGCTTCGCCATCACCGGGATCTGCGTCGAGTCGCCGGACAGGAACGCGGCGTCGATCTTGCCGTCGAGCAGCGCGGCCGCGGCGTCCTCGCCGGCGGTCGGCAGCAGCTCGGTCGAGCCGCCCGGCACGATGCCGTTCATCTTCAGCAGCGCCAGGCTCAATTCGCGCGCGCCGCTGCCTTCCGCGCCGAGCGCGAGCCGCTTGCCCTTGAAGTCGGACAGGCGTGCGACCACCGGCCCGCGGTACATGATCGCGAGCGGCACGTAGCCGATGCTGCCGAGCGAGACCAGGTGTTCATCGCGCTCCTTCGGGCCGATGCCGCTCTGCACGAAGCCGACGTCGACCGGCGCGTCCGGATTCGACAGCCGCGCGAGGTTCTGCGCGGATCCTTCGGATGACTGGACGTCGAGCGTGACGCCGTTCTTCGCGAGGATCGCCTTGTATTTCTGCGCGGCGTTCCAGTAGGTGCTGCCGGGCGGGCCGGACGAAATCACGAGCGTGGACGGCGGCGCCGGCTGGATCAGCTTGACCGCGAACCAGACCGCCGCGACCGCGAGTAGCACGGTGGGGCCGATCGACAGCGCGAGGTCGCGCCACGACACCGCGACGAAGCGGGCGAGGATGCGGCGGGGCGGGCGGGGGCGGGCTGGCTTCATGGAGTCGGCGGATGACACGGGCGTGACGCAGCGATGACGGCCGTCGCGGACAAGGCACGCGATGCGCGTTCTGGCGGCGATGGTACCCGGTTTCGCCCGGCGTGCGCGAGTCCGGCGCCGTCGCGCGGCGGCGGACACGGGCGCGCGCGGGCGGATGGCGGGCGGCCACGCGTCAAAAGCTTTGCGCTTCGGCTGGCGCTGGATTACATTGTGCGACGCAGCCGCGCCCGATTCGCGCACGACCCGGCACGTTATGAGACCGGGCGCGCCCGGCCGGCGGCTGTCCGGCCCGGCCGGCCCGCATTCGCGCGCGCCGGCCGCCGGCCCGTGTCGCCTCTCTCGCATCGCCGTGGAAATCATCGGCCGTCCCGCCCGTTCGCGCGCGGGCCGGCTGCCTTTGGGGGTATCCGGCCGTACTGTGCACGGCCGTTCCGGAGTTACAAGGAGATAGCATGAAGTCGATCGTGTTGAGAGCGTTGGGTGTTGCGGCCGTGGCGGCCTGTCTGACGGGCAGCGTGTACGCGCAGTCGAGCGATGCGGCGGCCACCGAAGCGCCGGCCGCGGCAGCGAGCTCGCCGAAGGCGGCGGCCAAGACCGCGAAGAAGGCCAACCGCCAGCTCGGCTATGCGGTGCGCAAGGCCATTACGAAGGCAGGCGGCATCGACGTGGCGAACATCGTCGTGCGCTCGAAGGGCGGCGCGATCTCGCTGGAGGGCACGGTGCCCGACCAGGCACAGATCGACAAGGCGGAAGAGGCGGCGAAGGGCGTGAAGGGCGTGACGTCGGTCACGAACAAGCTGACGGTTCAGCAGCAATGATGCCGGGCGGCGGCGCGCCAGCGCCGCGCGCCCGCTTTCACGCGGGCCCCGGCGTGCCGGGGCCCGTTTGCACTTTTGAATGCCCCCCGGGCCCGCCGCTTCGCGCCAGGCCCCGGAGCGGGCGTCCCCCAA
This sequence comes from Burkholderia sp. Bp8986, assembly GCF_003854225.1. NCBI lineage: Bacteria > Pseudomonadati > Pseudomonadota > Betaproteobacteria > Burkholderiales > Burkholderiaceae > Burkholderia > Burkholderia sp. Bp8986. The sequence continues at coordinate 79,755 of NZ_QTQM01000017.1, forward strand.
GGAAACTTCCTTCGGGGCGGAAAACCTTGGGCGGCCCGGCGTTTTCCCGACAGGCCGCGAGCCGCGCACGACGCAGCGGCGCACCGATAACGATATCGAGAGGGCGGCAATGACAACGCACGGGTGGGGCAGTCGGATTCTTTGGGGCGCGGCGCTGGTCGCGATCACGTTGCTCGGCGCCTGCAACGGCGACGAGTCGTCCGAACGCAATCGGCTGCCCGGGTTCGTGTCCGGCAGCGTGCGCACCACCGCCTACGACGGTACGAGCGACGACCTGCTGACTGCCGGTCTCGGCAAGACGGGCCTCGCCGCCGCCACCGCGCCGGCGTTCGCGAATCCGTCGCGGCCGACGAGCGCCGAGCTGCGCCGGCTCGCGATCTGGTCGAACTACCGCGCGCTCGTCGACATGAGCGCCAACGGCGGCTACGGCCGTTTCTGGGGACCGAACGTCGACCTCGACGGCAACGACACGCTCGGCGAAGGCAAGATTCCCGGCACCGAATATCTCGCGTATTCCGACGACGGCAGCGGCCGCAAGAACGTGACGCTGCTCGTGCAGGTGCCCGCGAGCTTCGACCCCGCGCAGCCGTGCATCGTCACCGCGACGTCGTCCGGTTCGCGCGGTGTGTACGGCGCGATTTCGGCGGCCGGCGAGTGGGGCCTCAAGCGCGGCTGCGCGGTCGCGTACAACGACAAGGGCGGCGGCAACGGCGCGCACGAGCTCGGCACCGACACGATCACGCTGATCGACGGCACGCTCGCCGACGCGGTGCTCGCCGGCAATGCGAGTCTCTTTACCGCCAATGTGACGAGCAGCGACCTGGCCGCGTTCAACAGCCGCTTCCCGAACCGCTACGCGTTCAAGCACGCGCATTCGCAACAGAATCCCGAGCAGGACTGGGGGCACGCGACGCTGCAGGCGGTCGAATTCGCGTACTGGGCGCTCAACGAACAGTTCGGGCCGTTCGTCGACGGCTCGCATCACGGCGTGCGCTACCGCCCGGGCGACATCACGACGATCGCCGCGTCCGTCAGCAACGGCGGCGGCGCGGCGCTCGCGGCGGCCGAGCAGGACACGCGCCGCTGGATCACCGCGGTCGTGGTCGGCGAGCCGCAAGTCAACGTGCGGATGGCGCCGAACGCGGTCGTGCGCGAGGGCGGCCAGCCGGTGCCGTCGTTCGGCCGGCCGCTGGCCGACTACGCGACGCTCGCGAACCTGCTGGAGCCGTGTGCGGCCGCGTCGTCGTCGCTCGCGGGCGCGCCGTACCTGAGCGCGCTGCCGGCCGCCACCACGCAGTCGATCCGCACGCAGCGCTGCGCGACGCTCGCCGCGGCCGGGTTCGTGTCGGGGGCCGATACGCAGAGCCAGGCCGCCGACGCGCTCGCGCAACTGCACGCGGCCGGCTATCTCGCGGATTCCGACCTGCTGCAGGCGCCGATGTGGGATTCGCAGGCGATTCCGGCGATCGCGGTCACCTATGCGAACGCGTACACGCGCTCGCGCGTGACCGACAACCTGTGCAATTTCAGCTTCGCGACCACCAATGCGGCGACGGGCGCGGTGGCGCCGCCCGCCGCCTCGCCGATGCCGGCCGTGTTCGGCCTCGGCAACGGCGTGCCGCCGACGGCAGGCGTCAATCTCGTGTTCAACACCGGCGCGGGTGTCGACCACCGGCTCGCGACGCCCGACGCGAGTTTCGCGGGCGCGCTGTGCCTGCGCCAGCTGTGGACCAACGGGATGCTCGACATGCCGGCGAACGTCGATGCGGTGCGCGTGAACGCGAACCTGCAGGGCAAGCCGGCGATCATCGTGCAGGGCCGCAGCGACGCGCTCGTGCCCGTGAATCACGCGTCGCGCGCGTACGTCGCGCAGAACGGCATCAGTGAAGGCGGCCGCAGCCAGCTCGTGTTCTACGAGGTGACGAACGGGCAGCACTTCGATGCGTTCCTGCCCGTCGCGGGCTTCGACACGCGCTTCGTGCCGGTCCACTACTACAACCTGCAGGCGCTGAACCTGATGTGGCGGCACCTGAAGAACGGTGCCGCGCTGCCGCCGTCACAGGTGGTCCGCACGCTGCCGCGCGGCGGCACGCCGGGCGCCGCGCCGGCGCTGACGAGCGCGAACCTGCCGCCGATCTCGGCGTCCCCCGGCGCGAACGCGATCACGGCCGGCGCGGGCGCGATCGATGTGCCGCTCTGACGGCACCCGCCCCACCGCGATACGGAAGCCGGACGCTCGTCCGGCTTTTTTATTTTCAGCGTCTGGAATCGGTCCCGCATTGCCCTTGGTCCGAATGGCATGCGCTGTAACAAATTATCGCTTTACGGCGGAAAATCCGGAATCTATTATGCGCCGATATTTTAACTTAATTTAATAAATTCCCATAAAGACAATATTCCTTTCCGTATAGTTAATCGATCCTTTCGATTTTATTAAATCGGCTCGAGTTGCGGTTGGTCGCCCTTTCGCGATTGACCGGCATTTCGTCGAGGGAATCGTTCGTCTGTTCGAAGCGAAGACGCCTTGTCTGGCGGCCTTTGCAGGGGATGCTTTTGCTTGCGGTTTCTCGCGCGTGCGGATGGCGAGGGCGAATTCGCAGTGCCGCACATTATTGAATCGTCGTTTGCAATGGAATTGATTCCATTGTGCGATCGCGGAATATGGGTGGGGTAAATCATGCCGGTCGGTATTCGCCGATGCGGTAAAAAACTCGGGGTGCATCGCAAAACGAATGCGCTCCCGGTGCGGAGCGCCGGCGCAAATGATCCTTTGCGACCGGCGGTATTTATCGTTCTGTTCGAGAGGCAATAATGACGACACTGAAGTCCTTGAAAGACGGTTTCGCGCTATTTGGAACGACGCTGAGCGTGCCGCTCGCCGCAGCCGCTGCCGCGGCGCTGCTCGTCACGGGATGCGGCGGCGACGACGGGGCGGGCCCGACCGCCGCCACCGCGGCAGCCGCGACGACGTCGAACGGCAGCACGTCGGCCAGCACCAATGCAACGGCCGCCGTCCCGGCCGACCAGCCGTACGTCGACAACGACGTGTACGGCACCGGGCCGAACGACGCGGTCACGGATTCGACCGAAGGGGCCGCGGTCGTGCACCGCCAGGTCACGATCGGCGGCAAGACCGTCCAGTACACGGCCACCACCGGCCACCTGACCACGATCGACCCGATCACGTCGGCGCCGAACGCGAAGATGTTCTACGTCGCGTACACGCAGGACAATCCGGACCCGTCGAAGCCGCGCCCGGTCACGTTCTTCTACAACGGCGGCCCCGGCTCGTCGTCGGTCTACCTGCTGCTCGGCTCGTACGGGCCGAAGCGCCTGCAGTCGTCGTTCCCGAACTTCACGCCGCCGGCCCCGTACAAGCTGCTCGACAATCCGGACAGCCTGCTCGACCGCACCGACCTGGTGTTCATCAACCCGGTCGGCACCGGCTACTCGGCGGCGATCGCCCCGGCGAAGAACAAGGATTTCTGGGGCACCGACCAGGACGCGCGCTCGATCGACCGCTTCATCCAGCGCTACCTGACCAAGTACTCGCGCTGGAACTCGCCGAAGTTCCTGTACGGCGAGTCGTACGGCACCGCGCGCAGCGCGGTCGTGTCGTGGGTGCTGCACGAGGACGGTATCGACCTGAACGGGATCACGCTGCAGTCGTCGATCCTCGACTATGCGAATGCGCTGTCCGCGCCGGGTACCTTCCCGACCCTCGCGGCCGACGCGTTCTACTGGAAGAAGACGACGCTCAACCCGACGCCGACCGATCTGGACGCGTACATGGTGCAGGCCCGCAACTACGCGGACAACACGCTCGCGCCGCTCGCGCAGAAGCCGAACCCGCAGGACGGCGGCTTCGTGAACGTGCGGCTGAACCTGAACCTGCAGACCGCGCAGCAGATGGGTTCGTACATCGGCACGGATCCGACGTCGCTGATCCAGACGTTCGGCAACCCGGCCGCGCTCGGCAACGTGCCGTCGTCGGACGACAACCCGCCGTACACGTTCTTCCTGACGCTCGTGCCGGGCACGCAGATCGGCCAGTACGACGGTCGCGCGAACTTCACGGGCAAGGGCATCGCGCCGTACATCCTGCCGAACTCGGGCAGCAACGATCCGTCGATCACGAACGTCGGCGGCGCGTACACGGTGCTGTGGAACAGCTACATCAACACCGACCTCAAGTACACGTCGACGTCGTCGTTCGTGGACCTGAACGACCAGGTCTTCAACAACTGGGACTTCAGCCACACCGACCCGACCGGCGCGAACCGGGGCGGCGGCAATACGCTGTACACGGCCGGCGACCTGGCGTCGACGATGAGCGTGAACCCGGACCTGAAGGTGCTGTCGGCGAACGGCTATTTCGATGCGGTCACGCCGTTCCACCAGACCGAGCTGACGCTCGCGCAGATGCCGCTCGATCCGACGCTCAAGGCGCAGAACCTGACGATCAAGAACTATCCGTCGGGCCACATGATCTACCTGAACGACGCGTCGCGGACCGCGCTGAAGGGCGACCTCGGCAACTTCTACGACGGGATTCTCGCAAACCGTACCGCGCTGCAGCGCGTGCTGAAACTGCAGGCGCGTACGCAACAGATGAAGCAGCAACAGTTGAAGCAGCAGGGGCAGTAAGGATCGCGAGCGACTTGCGCTGCCCGGCCGTGCGCCGGGCGGCCCGAGTTCGCGAGGCCCCGGATGGACGACAGCCCGATCGGCGCAGGCCGGTCGGGCTGTTTTTTGCGGCGGGGTGCCGGCGTCGCGTGCTGGCCGGTCATGCATCACATCGCGCATGTGGCTCGCGATGCTGTGATCTTCCACGGTGCCCGTGAGTCGTCGACCGACGGGGCGTTGTCGGGGCCGCGTGAGATTCGCCGCGGCTTGATCCTCGAAAGGGGATGCACGTCCCTGTATCGAGGGAAATTCTCCACCGACAAATCGTGCCGATCTCTTCCATCAGGGGCGGGAAGATGGCGGTGTCTGCCGTGGCGGGCGGCAGCCGCGCCGCTTACGCGAGCACGAGCCGCACGCCGACCGCGACGAGCGTCGAGGCGAGCAGGTTGCGCAGCAGCCGCTCGGGCGCGCGCGCCGACAGCAGGCTGCCGAGCACGATGCCGGGCAGCGAGCCGAGCAGCAGCGACAGCAGCATCGACCAGTCGACCGAGCCGAGCAGCCAGTGGCCCATGCCGGCGACGAGCGTGAGCGGCACCGCGTGCGCGATGTCGGAGCCGACGATGCGCGCGGTCGCGAGCAGCGGGTACAGCAGCAACAGCACGGTGACGCCGATCGCGCCGGCGCCGACCGACGTCATCGACACGAGCGCGCCGAGCACGGCGCCCGTCAGCACGGTCGACCAGAACGTGCGCGCGGGATTCGGCAGGAGCGGGTTGCGCGCGGCGAGCGCGGTCAACTGCGGGCGGAAGATCAGTGCGAGCGACGTGAGCAGCAGCGCGATGCCGAGCACCAACTGGATCATTCGCGCGGTGCCGGGCGAATTCATCCCGTGCGTGTGCAGCAGCCACAGCGTGACGGCCGCGGCCGGGACGCTGCCGGCCGCGAGCCGGCCGGTAATGCGCCAGTCGATCGACCCCTTCAGTCCGTGGACGAGGGTGCCGGTGGCCTTGGTCGCGGCCGCGTACAGCAGATCGGTGCCGACCGCCGTCGCGGGGTGGACGCCGAACAGCAGCACGAGGATTGGCGTCATCAGCGAACCGCCGCCGACGCCCGTCAGGCCGACGAGAACGCCGACGAACAGGCCGGACAGGGAGTACAGCAGATCGATATGGGGAAGCGACATCGGAAGCAGGCGGTTATGCGGCGTTCGGCGGCGGCGCGCGGCCGCGGCGCGCGCATCAAAGTCCGCCATTGTCGCAAAAGTGGCGCTTCGGTGTACGACTACGTTAAAAATCGGCCGGGAAGGCCCGCCGGACGGGCCGTTCCCGGCGGGTCAAACGAACGTTTGAAAAGGCGCCGGGCCGGGCGGGGTGGCGTGCCGGCGTTGCCGGGTTGCGACGCCGATGGCGGGCCATCGGGTGCGGCGGGGCGGAACTCTCCCCGATTCAGGCCGGACGGCCGTCAATGCATCGCGGGGCCGGCGCCCGCAACGGCGTCCTGGCGGCGGATGCGCAGCGCGAGGCCGAGCAGCCCGGCCGCGGCCGCAAATGCGGCGCCGACGGCGAACGCGGCGTGGTAGCCGCCGTTCAGCGCGTCGAGCGGCGAGGCGTGTGCCGCCGCGAGCGCATCGGTGCGCGCGGCCGCGAGGCTCGCGAGCACGGCGAGGCCGAGCGCGCCGCCCATCATGAACGCGGTGTTGACGATGCCCGACGCGAGCCCCGAATCGGCCGGATCGACGTCGCTCATCGCGGCGAGCAGCACCGGATTGAACGCGACGCCCGCGCCGATGCCGAGCAGCGTCATGCCCGGCAGCACGTGCCAGACGAAGTTGCCGTCGGCCGGCGCGCGCGCGAACAGCGCGAGGCCGCACGCCGCGATCAGCAGGCCGGCGGCGATCGGGCCGCGGATGCCGAAACGCATCACGATCCGCGCCGACAGCCCGAGCGAGAACGCGGCCATGATCAGGTTCGCCGGCAGGAACGCGAGCCCGACCTGCAGCGGTCCGTAGCCGAGCACGCGCTGCATGTAGAGCGCGGACAGGAAGAACCACGCGAACATCGCGGCCGCCCACAGCACGCCGATCACGTTCGCGAGCGCGACGTTGCGCGCGGCGAACAGCGTGAGCGGCATCAGCGGATGCGCGACGCGCGCCTCGATCGCGACGAACAGCGCGAGCAGCACGACGGCCGCGCCGATCAGCACGACGGTTTGCGTAGACAGCCAGCCGGCCTCGTTGCCGCCGACGATCCCGTAGACCGCGAGCATCAGCGACGCGGTCACGGTGATCGCGCCCGCGACGTCGAGCCGCGCGGCGCCGGCCGGCGCGCGCAGGCGCGGCAGCAGCGCGACGCACATCGCATAGACGGCGATGCCGATCGGCAGGTTGACGAGGAAGATCCAGTGCCACGACAGCGTGCTCGTCAAGAGCCCGCCGAGCAGCACGCCGATGCTGCCGCCGCCCGCGCAGACGAAACCGTAGACGCCCATCGCGCGCGCCCGTTCGCCCGGCTCGGTGAACAGGTTCATGATCAGCGACAGCGACACGGCCGACACGATCGCGCCGCCGAAGCCCTGCACCGCGCGCGCGGCGATCAGCATCGTCTGCGATTGCGCGAGGCCGCAGGCGAGCGACGCGAGCGTGAACACGACGAGGCCCGCGAGGAACATGCGCCGCTGGCCGTACAGGTCGCCGAGCCGGCCGCCGAGCAGCAGGCAGCCGCCGAACGTCAGCAGGTAGGCGTTGACGACCCACACGAGGGCCGTCTCGGTGAAATGGAGGTCGGTGCTGATCGACGGCAGTGCAACGTTTACGATCGTGCTGTCGAGCACGATCATCAGCACGCCGAGGCAGAGGACGATCAGCGCGTACCAGCGCTTCTCGCCGTGGATCCCGTGGGTCATGGCTGGCAGCCTTCTCTCTGATAGTTATTTGAAAGGCTGAATTGTAGACGTCGTTCGCGTGCGCTTCCTGCCGGTTTGTGGCAGGGGCGACGCGTAGCGGCAGCGCGTGTCGCGCGGCGCCGGACGTTATCCGCGCGGCGGGAGTTCGCAGCCGTCGGGGCCGCAAGCGGCGGCGGCGTCGCCGGCGAATTCGACGATGGCGCCGTCGCGCCATGCCTGCTCGAGCGCCTGCGCGAACACGTCGGCCGGCTGCGCACCCGATACCGCGTAGCGGCCGCCGAACACGAACAGCGGCACGCCGCGTCCGCCGATCTGCGCGGCGCGCGCGATGTCGGCCTCGACTTCGTCACGGTATGCATCGCTGCGCAGCACGGCTTCGACGGCCGAGCGCTCGAGCCCCGCTTCGACCGCGAAGTCGATCAGCGCCGCATGGTCGAACAGCGAGCCGTGCTCGCAGAAATAGGCGCGGTACAGGCGCTCGGTCAGCGCATGGGCGCGGCCGGTGGCTTCCGCGAGCTTCACGAGCCGATGGCCGTCGAGCGTGTCGCCGACGAACGTGCCGGGCAGGTCGTAGCTCAGCCCGACGCTCGCTGCCGCGTCGGTCACCTGGCGCAACATCTGGTCGACCTGCGCGGGCGACATCCGGTACTTGCCCGCGAGCATCGCCTCCACCGGTTCGACCGGCTGGCCCGGCATCAGCCGGTACGCACGCAACGCGACGTCGACGTGCTCCGCGTGCGCGAATGCGGCGAGCGCCTCGTCGAAGCGGCGCTTGCCGATCCAGCACCACGGGCAGATCAGGTCGGACCAGATTTCGACGGTCAGGATCGGGCGGGCAGTCGGGGCGGGGGTGGTCGTCATGGGCGGTCCGGGGCGGCAAATAAATGTAACCGGGACTATAGCATTTTGTGCTTCGACGCTACGCCGTGGGCTGGCCCGCGTGGAACGGGCCGGCCCCTGACGTATCACGAAGCATAGTCACGGACCGCGCGAACCGGTAGCGGCGCCGATGTTAGTGATGGTGAACGGTGAAGGCGGCAAGCTTGGCGACCAAGCGACCACGCCCGCAGCACATGTCGCTCACACGTCGCCCTGCGTTTCCTTCAGATGCTTCAGGTGCTTGTAGACGGTCGCGCGCCCCATCCCGAGCACGTTCGCGACGTAGTTCGCGGCGCTCTTGCCGCGGAACGCGCCTTCCGCATAAAGCGCCTCGACGAGTTCGCGCCGGTGCTCGCGCGTGAGGCCGTTCAGGCCGACCTGCCGCTCGCGCAGCCAGCCGTGCAGGAACGTGTTGATGCGCTCCTGCCAGTCGTCGCGGAACAGCTCGTCCGGTTGCGCGACGATGCCCGCGCCCTTGATGAACACGTCGAGCGTCGCGCGGACGTCGTCGAACACCGCGATGTTGAAGTTGATGCACATCATCCCGGCCGGCCGGCCTTCGTCGTCGAACAGCACGTTGCTCACGCAACGCATGCGCCGGCCGTCCCAGTTCAGTTTCTCGTACGGGCCGATCACGCGCTCGCGCGCCGAATGATCGATTTCCTCGAGCGCCGAATCGTCGCCGACCTCGCGCTTCGACAGGTTGTTCGCGAGGTACAGCACGGTCTGGTCGTGCAGGTCGTGGATCACGACTTCCGCGTACGGGAAGAACAGCGCCGCGATGCCGTCGGCGATCGGTGCGTAGCGGGTGAGCAGCAGGTCTTTGACGGGGGATTGCTTCTTGCGCATCGGAATCGCCATCTCGGGTGAGCGGGAGCCGGGCGGTGCGTCGGCACGGCGCGCCGGCGTGCCGTCCACCGGCTCGCCCGTGCGCCCCCGCGCTGCCGCCGCGGCGGTTGCGCCATTGTATCGGCCCCGCGTGCGCGTGCTGCTCATGCGCGCGTCAGATGCATGTACAGCGCGTGTGCGATCGCGATGTCCTCGAGCCCGAGGCCGATCGAGCGGAAGAACGCGTGACGCGTGCGCGACGGCGCCGCGCAGGTGCCTGCGACGAGCGCGGGCAGGTCGCCGACGATCCGCTCCGGTGTCCAGCCGTGCCCGGCCGCCGCGATCTGCATCTCGCCCGCGTTCGCGGGCGTCGTGTGCCGGTAGTCGCAGTACACGTCCATGTCGGGCAACCATGCGGGCGGGATCTCGTGCGCGCGCGCGACGTTGGTGCTGATCGAGGTGACGAGCGCGGGGCGCGTGAGCATGCCGTCGGCGAGCACCGGCGTGCCCGACGACGTGCACAGCATCACGACGTCCGCGTCGCGCACGCACGCCTCGACGCTGGCGGCCGCACGGGCGCGCGGATCGATCCGCGCGAGCGTCGCCTGCAGCGCCGGGTCGCCGGCGAGCGCGGGCGAATGGACGCTGATCGATGCCCAGTCGCGCAATGCCGCCGTATGGCGCAGATGTGCGAGGCCCACCGCGCCCGCGCCGATCACGGCGAGCCGGCGCGCATCGCGCGGCGCGAGGCAGTCGACCGCGAGCGCCGTCGTGCCGGCCGTGCGCTCGACCGTCAGCAGCCCCGCGTCGCACCACATCAGCGGCTGGCCGGTGCGCATCGACATCAGCGCGGTCCACGCCGTGACGATCGGTTTGCCGCCCGTCACGACGTATGGCGACAGCTTCGCGCCGAACACTTGCTCGTCGGCGAGTGCGCCGAGATACGTGATGAAATCGCCGGCCTGCTCGGGGAACAGCGTGAGGGTTTGCGGCGGCTGCACCGCGCGGGCCGATGCGAGCGACGCGAACATGCGGCGCAGCGTGCCGAGCACGTCGAGCGACGGCAGCGCCGCGCGCACCGCGGCTTCGTCGACGGTCAGCGGCAGGGTCGGGGCGGGTTGCGTCATGGAACTTCTCCGGTCGGGGCCGGACAGGACAGTCTCGAAAGCGGGCGTCCGGCGGTGTTCGTGATGGATTAAAAGTCTAATATAGACAAAAGAAGTCGGGTGAATTTTTCTTTTCAGGACAGGCCCGAGCCGCTGTCAGTCGAAAAAACATCGATGAATCAAAGGCATTTTGCGTAATCGACGGAATCTCGATGGGCAGCAGCGAGGCCGCGATTATCGTATCCCCTATAGTCTATAGTAGACTAAGAGTCTATATTTCACATGCGGACCGGCATGTTGCCGCCCGGCGGCCGGCATGCATCGCATGCCGATCCGGCGCCCGGCGACGGCGTCGCGCGAACGGTCTTCATCGCCTCAATCCGGAATCGAAGGACATCGTCATGAACTGGAAGCTTTCCCTCTGCGCCGTCGCGGCGCTTGCGTGCGCGGCCGTCACCGCCCACGCGGAACAGACCACGCTGCGCTTCGGGATCGAAGCCGCCTATCCGCCGTTCGAGAGCAAGACGCCGGCCGGCCAGCTGCAGGGTTTCGACGTCGACGTCGGCAATGCCGTCTGCGCGAAGCTGAACATGAAGTGCGTGTGGGTCGAGAATGCGTTCGACGGGCTGATCCCGGCGCTGCAGGCGCGCAAGTTCGATGCGATCAATTCGGCGATGAACATCACCGCGAAGCGCAAGCAGAGCATCGATTTCACGCCGGCGATCTACGTGGTGCCGATCGTGATGGTCGCGCACCGCGGCTCGCCGCTGCGGCCCGATGCCGCGAGTCTGCGCGGCAAGCACGTCGGCGTGCTGCAGGGCTCGTCGCAGGAGGATTTCCTGAAGGCGCACTGGGCCAATGCGGGCGTGGACGTCGTGTCGTATCAGGACCAGGACCAGATCTATGCCGATCTCGTCGCCGGTCGTCTCGACGCGGCCGTGCAGGAAGCGCAGACCGCGCAGGACGGTTTCCTCGACAAGCCGGCCGGCCGCGACTACCAGATCGTCGGCGAGCCGCTGAAGGATCCCGCGACGCTCGGCGAAGGCACCGGCTTCGGGTTGCGCAAGGGCGACAAGGCGCTGCAGGCGAAGATCGTCGGCGCGCTCGACGCGCTGAAGAAGGACGGCACGCTGAGCGCGCTGTCGCAGAAGTATTTCAAGCGCGACATCGTCGCGAAGTAAGCCAGGCCGCGCGCCGGCCGCGGTGCCGGCGCGCGTCGCACCGAATCTCGACGCAGTACGGGGAAGCATGGATTTCGACGTCATCGTTCTGGGGGCCGGCATCGTCGGCGTGTCGTCGGCGCTGCATCTGCAGGATCGCGGGCTGCGTGTCGCGCTCGTCGACCGGCGCGCGCCCGGCGAGGAAACGAGCCATGGCAATGCGGGGCTGATCGAGCGCTCGTCGGTCGTGCCGTACGCGTTCCCGCGCCGGCTCGGCACGCTGCTGCGCTACGCACGCAACCGCTCGGTCGATCTCTATTGGGACTACAAAGCATTGCCCGCGTACGCGGGCTGGCTTGCGCGTTTCTGGCGCGAATCGTCGCCGCAGCGGCTCGCGGCCGCCGCACGCGACATGCTGCCGCTCGTCGCGGCGAGCGTCGTCGAGCACGACGCGCTGCTCGCGCGCACCGACGCGCAGCCGCTCGTGCATGACGGCGGGTGGATCGAGGCGTTCCGTTCGCCCGCGCTGTTCGACGCGGAAACGCGCGCGCAGCAGCGGGTGGCCGACGCGCACGGGTTGCGGATGAGTGTGCTCGACGCGCGCGCGTTGCGCGAACGCGAGCCCGGCATCGGCGACGCGTTCTGCGGCGCATTCCACTGGCAGGACCCGAAGACGGTGTCGAGCCCCGGCGGCCTCACGAAGGCGTACGCGCGGCTGTTCGAGCACGACGGCGGCACGTTCGTACGCGGCGACGCGACGACGCTCGCGCAGGTGCGCGACGGCTGGCAGGTCGATACCGAGCACGGGCCGATTGCGGCCCGTTCGGCCGTGGTTGCGCTCGGGCCGTGGTCCGATCACGTGTTCGCGCCGCTCGGCTACCGGATTCCGCTGCGCGCGAAGCGCGGCTATCACATGCATTACCGGCCGACCCGCGCGTCGCTGAACGTGCCCGTGTGCGATACCGAGGAGGGTTTCGTCGTCGCGCCGATGGAAGGCGGCCGCCTGCGGCTCACGACCGGCGTCGAGATCGCGTTGCGCGGCGCGCCGCCGACCGGCGTGCAGCTCGCACGGGCAGAGCCGCTGGCGCGCGACGCGTTCGGCATCGGCGAGCGGCTCGATCCGGCGCCGTGGCTCGGGATGCGGCCGTGCACGCCCGACATGCGGCCCGTAATCGGGCCTGCGCCGCGCCATCGTCATCTGTGGTTCGCGTTCGGCCACTGTCACCACGGGCTCACGCTCGGCCCCGCGACCGGGCGTCTGCTCGCCGAGATGATGACGGGCGCCCCGACCTTCATCGATCCCCATCCGTACCGGCCCGCGCGCTTCGGCTGAACCCGTTGCGATACGACGGCCGCCGCGTGTGCGGCCGTCACAGTTTTTCATTCGGCTGTCCGTATTGAGTGAAGTCTTGCAGCCGGAAATGATCTGCGCAATTGACCGGAAAGAAATCGCGAAATAAGCAAAACAGAAAACGCGCGATTTATTAATGCATTTTCATGAAGATGAAATGCGAAGCAGGCGGTCCGTCCGGGCCATCCGGCGACGTTTCGCAACGGACGTTCCGATGTGACCCGGGATGTACCGGAACACGTCACTTCCGGCCTCGCAAACGTTACGTTACATCCGCGCTCCCGACACATTTATCGTCAGATGATTGCGGCTGCGCGACCCGTTTATTTACCCGGAAATCCATATAAAACCGTTATTGGCTTGCAATAGGCCAACGAATCAATCCGTTTTATCCGGATGGCACACTTCGTGCAATCGATCCCCATGCTTTATCAACGTAGTGCCAACGAGATGGGGTAAGGATGAGACAAAACTTTAAATTGACGGGTGTGGCGCTGTCGGTCACGACGGTGTTCGGGGTACTGGTTTCCGGTTCGGCTGTCGCCGGGCCGCTCGATGCGCTGCCGATTCCGCAAGTCGTCGTGAATCCGCCGACCAACAGCGTATCGATCGGGTTGGCCGCGACCGGCACGTCGCCGCTGGGTTCGGTCACCGTTGCGACGGGTGGGGCCGGCGCGATTCAGACGTCGCTGGGCAATCCGGCGCAGGCGTTGTCGGGCGCGGTGAACGCGCTGCAGGGCGCGCTCGGCGGCGGTGGCGGCGCGGTGACGCCCCTCGCGCCGGTACAAGGCGTGGTGAACCAGGTGACGGGAGCGCTCGGTGGCGGCAACCCGGCCGGTGCGTTGAGCGGCGCGCTGAATACGGCGACGGGGACGTTGAGCAATGCGGTCGGCACGGTGACGGGCGGGCTGGGTAACGTCGGCGGCGGTGCGAATCCGCTGGCGCCGGTTCAAGGTGTCGTCAATCAAGTGACGGGGGCGCTCGGTGGTGGCAACCCGGCCGGCGCGCTGACCGGCGCCCTCGGTACGGTCACGGGTGCGTTGGGTAACGTCGGTGGCGGGTCGAACCCGCTGGCGCCGGTTCAAGGTGTCGTCAATCAAGTGACGGGGGCGCTCGGTGGCGGCAACCCGGCCGGCGCGCTGACCGGCGCGCTCGGTACGGTCACGGGTGCGCTGGGTAACGTCGGTGGCGGGTCGAACCCGCTGGCACCGGTTCAAGGTGTCGTCAATCAAGCAACGGGCGCGCTCGGCGGTGGCAACCCCGCTGCTGCACTGACCGGCGCGCTCAATACGGCGACGGGTACGCTGAGTAACGGAATCGGTACGGTGACGGGCGCACTGGGCAACGTCGGTGGCGGCACGAATCCGCTCGCGCCGGTTCAGGGCGTGGTGAATCAAGTAACGGGTGCGCTTGGCGGCGGCAACTCGGCCGGCGCACTGACCGGCGCTCTCGGCACGGTGACGGGAGCGCTCGGCAGCGTCGGCGGCGGCAACCCGGCCGGCGCACTGACCGGCGCTCTCGGCACGGTGACGGGTGCACTCGGCAACGTCGGCGGCGGCAACCCGGCCGGCGCACTGACCGGTGCTCTCGGCACGGTGACGGGTGCACTCGGCAGCGTCGGCGGCGGCAACCCGGCCGGCGCACTGACCGGCGCCCTCGGCACGGTGACGGGTGCACTCGGCAACGTCGGCGGCGGCAACCCGGCCGGCGCACTGACCGGCGCCCTCGGCACGGTGACGGGTGCACTCGGCAACGTTGGCGGCACGAACCCGCTGGCGCCGATCCAGAACGTCGTCGACCAGGTCACGGGCACGCTGGGCAGCGGCAATCCGGCTGGTGCGCTGAGCAACGCGGTCAATACGATCACGGGTACGCTCGGCAACATCGGTGGCGCGTCGAGCCCGCTGGCCCCGGTGCAAGGCGCCGTCACGCAACTCGCCGGCACGCTCGGCAATGGCAACCCGGCCAGCGCACTGACGGACGCTGTGAACTCGGTGACGGGCGCGCTCGGCAGCCTCGGCGGCACGAACCCGCTGGCGCCGGTACAAGGCGTCGTGAACCAGGTCGTCGGCACGCTATCGGGCGCCGGCGGCGGCAGCCCGATCGCGCCGATCACGAACCTCGTCAGCGGCCTGCAAAACGCGCTGCCGACGGGCGGCAACCCGGCCGGCGCACTGGGCAACGCGGTCAACTCGGTCACGGGCGCACTCGGCAACCTCGGCGGCACGAACCCGCTGGCGCCGCTACAGGGCGTCGTGAACCAGGTCGTCGGCACGCTCGGCGGCAGCAACCCGGCCGGCGCACTGGGCAACGCGGTCAGTTCGGTGACGGGCGCACTCGGCAACCTCGGCGGCACGAACCCGCTGGCCCCGGTACAGGGCGTCGTGAACCAGGTGGTCGGTACGCTCGGCGGCAGCAACCCGGCCGGCGCACTGAGCAACGCGGTCAGTTCGGTGACGGGCGCACTCGGCAGCCTCGGCGGCACGAACCCGCTGGCGCCGGTGCAGGGCGTCGTGAACCAGGTCGTCGGCACGCTGTCGGGCGCAGGCGGCAGCAGCCCGATCGCGCCGATCACGAACCTCGTCAGCGGCCTGACCGGCGGCAGCAACCCGGCCGCCGCGCTGACCGGTGCGCTCGGTTCGGTGACGGGGGCCCTGGCGAACGGTCCGGCGGCCCTCGGGCAGGCGGCCGGCGCGTTGTCGGGCGCGGCCGGTTCGACGGCTGCAGCGGGCGGCAGCCTGCTCGGCTCGGGCGCGAGCGCGGCGGGCAGCACGGCGGGGGCAGCCGGTTCGCTGCTGTCGACGGGCGGCAACGCGACGGCGACGGTCGTCAATGCGGCCGGCACGACGCTGGGCACGGCGCTGGGTTCCACGCCGAGCCTGTCGGTCACGCCGCACTCGGGCAACAACTCGGCGAACAACCCGCTCGCACCGGTGTCGACGCTGCTGCAGGCGGTGACGGGCGCATTGCCGAGGTAACCGGCCGGCGCGCGCGGCGACGGTTCATCGCCTGCCGCGCGCAACGGGTCGCACAACGCGGCATGACAGCAATGTCATGCCGCGTTTTTTTGGGGGTTCCCGGTCTGTCTCACGGGAGGAATGGCACTGAATTGCGGGGCGGAATGGAATAACCGGCCGGATTCGTCCGTTTACTTACCGAGTCGCGGCGCAGCCGGACAGCGGGATAATGGTCATGACGTAGTCGACGTCCCGTCCGGCGCCGCCGTGCCGCGATGCCATGCCAAGGAGAACGGGAATGAAGACGATGCTGTTCGCCATCGCGCTGATGGCCGCGATCGTGCGGCCCGCGGCCGCCGAGCCGCCGCAGGCCGGTGACGGGAAACTGGTCGACGAAGATCACATGACGCTGTACGTGTTCGATCACGACGCGCCGGGCAAGAGCACGTGCACCGGCACCTGCGCGGCCAACTGGCCGCCGGCGCTCGCCGACGGATACGACAAGGCGTCGGGCGCACTGAGCCTCGTCACGCGCGACGACGGCAAGAAGCAATGGGCGTACCGCGGCCGTCCGCTGTACCGCTGGAAGATGGACCACAAGGCCGGTGACGCGGGCGGCGACGGCGTCGGCGGCATGTGGCACGTTGCGCGCCCCTGAGAACGGACTGACGGGCTGACGGCGCGGCGACGCGCAAGGCATCCGGATGAGCTACGAATCGGACCTGCTGGTGTGGCTGCCGCATCTCACCCGGTATGCGCGCGCGCTGACGGGCGATCGGGCCTGGGCGGACGATCTCGTGCAGGACACGCTCGAGCGCGCGCTGAACCGGCCGCCACGTGACGGCGGCAACCTGCGCGCGTGGCTGCTGACGCTGTTGCGCCACCGCTTCATCGACCAGTTGCGCGCGCGGCGCGAGATCGCGGTCGACGATGCGACCGCGCCGTGGCAGACGATGGCCGCGCCGAACGACGAGATCGGCGGCCTGCTGCTGCGCGACGTGCAGCGCGCGCTGTACCGGCTGCCGGTCGAGCAGCGCGAGGTGCTGCTGCTGGTGGCGCTCGAGGAGCTGAGTTACCGCGACGCCGCACAGGTGCTCGGCGTGCCGGTGGGGACTGTGATGTCGCGGCTGTCACGGGCGCGTGAACAGATGCGTGCGCTGTTGTCCGGCGAGCCGCCGGCGCACGGCGCGGCCGCGTTACGGGTGATCGGGAAGACATGATGGACGACGACGATCCGCGCAAACCTTCGAACGATCGGGACGATGTCGTGTCGGCCCAGCTGCTGTCGGCGCTGCTCGACGGCGAGCTGTCCGGGCAGGAGCGCCGCGAGGTGCTCGAGCGGCTGCGGTCCGATCCGCGGGAGGCCGACCGGTTCGCGCATTACGGCGCGCAGCGCGATGCGTTGCACGCGCTGTTCCCGCTGCCGGCTGCCGCACCCGCGCTGTTCGTGCAGCGGCGCGCGCCGCGCTGGCGTGGCCTTGCCTATGCGTTCGCGGGGCTGGCGGTCGGGCTGGTGATCGGCATCGCGCTGCACGCGGGCTGGACGACGTTCGGCGCCGAGCCGGCATTCGCCGCACGCGCGGACGTCGCTTACGCCGTGTACGCGGCCGAGCGGGAGCATCCGGTCGAGGTCGACGCACGCGATCCGGCGCGCCTTGCCGCGTGGCTGTCCGCGCGTCTCGGGCGGCCCGTGCGCGCGCCGTCGCTCGACGAATACGGCTATGCATTGCTGGGCGGCCGGCTCCTGCCGGGCGACGCGGGGCCGGCGGCGCAACTCATGTACCAGCGCGCGGACGGCAAGCGCGTGACGCTCTACATGACGGCCTACGATGCGCGGCGTTTCGCGCCCCAGGCGATGTCGGCCGACGGCCGCCATACGTATTTCTGGTCGGATCGCGGCATGGGTTTTGCGCTCTCCGGGCGCGCCGACGAACGACGCCTGCGCGAGCTCGCGATCGAGGCATGCGGCGCGCTCGGCGGGCCGACCGACGCGTGGAAGGGGTGATGCACGCGGTATCGGCAGGGAGCCAATGATGAACGCGAAGGTGGCGATGGTGACGGTGGCGCTCGCGGCATGCGCCGGGCTCGCGCGGGCGGACGGCGATGCCCCGGTGCGCGTGCCGGTCGACGCCGACGGCGTGCAGCGGGTGGCGATCGTCGGCGGCAGCTATTTCTTTCGCCCGAACCACGTGATCGTCCGCGCGCACGTGCCGGTGGAGCTGACCGTATCGGCCGAACCGGGCGTCGTGCCGCACAGTTTCGCGATCGACGCGCCGCAGGCCGGCATCGCGGTGCGCACCGAACTCGGCACGACGCCGCGCACGTTGCGCTTCACGCCGACGACGCCCGGCCGCTTCGCCTACTATTGCACGCATCGGCTGCTGTTCTTGCGCAGTCATCGCGAGCGCGGAATGGAAGGCGTGCTCGACGTCGAGGCGGCGCCATGATCGCCGCGTTGCTGGCCGCGAGCCTGATAGGAGCGAGCATGACAGCCGACCCCGTGACCGTCGCGCAGACGCATTTCGACCAGGTCCACTCGTACCGCGCGACGATCCGCTCGTCGGCGCGAAGCGGCGAGCACGCCGAATTCCACTATGCGTACCTGAAACCCGGTTTCGTCCGGATGGACTTCGTGTCGCCGCATCACGGCGCGGTGCTCGCGTACGATCCCGGCGACGGCAAGGTCCGGCTGCGCCCGTTCGGCGAGCATGCGCTGCCCGCGTTGACGCTGTCGCCGTCCAATCCGCTCCTGCGCAATCGCAGCGGCCATCGCGTCGACCGGTCGGACGTCGGCGTGCTGCTGCGCAACGTGCATGCGCTGCAGCAGGGCGGTGCGACGGTGACGGAGGGCCAGGAAACCGTCGGCGGCCGCACCACGCTGCGCGTGTCGGTGACGGGCGCACCCGCGCACGTGGTCGACGGCGTGCATCGCTATCGTCTGTGGCTGGACACCGAGGACGGCTTTCCGCTGAAGGTGGTCAGCTTCGCGGACGACGACGGCGCGCCGCTCGAGACGGTCACGCTCGACGACGTCGAGATCGACGTCGCGTTTCCCGCCCGCTTTTTCTCCCCCTGATTCCTGATCCCGACGACTCATGCCGGAGGCAGCATGGCGGAATACCGGTTTTCGACGACGTGGCGCGTGGACGCGCCGCTCGCGGCGGTCTGGGACGCGATCTACCAGGTCGATCGCTGGCCCGACTGGTGGAAGAGCGCCGTGCGGACCGTCGAGATCGAACCCGGCGATGCGCGCGGCGTCGGCGCGCTGCAGCGCTACACGTGGAAAGGCGCGTTGCCGTACCGGCTGACCTTCGACATGCGCGTGCTGCGCGTCGAGCGGCTGCATGCGCTCGAAGGCCGCGCGAGCGGCGCGATCGAAGGCGACGGCTGCTGGTCGTTCGCCGGCGACGGCACGCGCACCGTCGTGCGCTACGACTGGCACATCCGCACGCGCGAGCGCTGGATGAACTGGCTGGAGCCGGTCGCGCGCCCGCTGTTCGCCTGGAATCACGACGTCGTGATGCGCGAAGGCGCAAAAGGGCTCGCGCGCCGGCTGGGCGCGACGGTCGAGACCGACGGCCGGACGTTCCAGCCGGTCGCCGGCTGTCCTGACATGTGACGATCTCGCGGTCTGTCCCGGCCTCGTTGGCGTCCGAGCGGCCCTTTTCATGCGATACCGGACGACCGCGGGAACTCGGTGCCTGCCCCGTGTCAAATTGGGGCGATGGTCGGGATATCCCGTATCCCCGTCCGCTGCCGGTGTGCGGGGTTGATGTGTATGTGATTGTTTTGAATGATCTTTTTTGATTTATCCCCGTTTTCTCGCCGTTCCACCCCGCACGAAAAAACCTCCCGCTCCCCTTCTTGAATTTGTCAAAACCCGTCCATATAATTAGCACTCGCTGCACGAGAGTGCTAACAATTCTCTGCCGGGCGACCCGCCGGGCAGATTCCCTAAGCGTTCTTCAATCTCAGTCAAGAGAGGAGTGAATATGAACCTTCGTCCTTTGCACGATCGCGTGATCGTCAAGCGCCTGGATCAGGAAACCAAGACCGCCTCGGGCATCGTGATCCCCGAAGCTGCTGCTGAGAAGCCGGATCAAGGCGAGATCCTCGCGGTCGGCCCGGGCAAGCGCGACGACAAGGGCGCGGCGATCGCGCTCGACGTGAAGGTCGGCGATCGCGTGCTGTTCGGCAAGTACGCTGGTCAGACCGTCAAGGTCGACGGCCAGGAACTGCTGGTCATGCGCGAAGAAGACATCATGGCCGTGGTCAACGCGCAGTAAGCGTCCACCGACGGTACATATTCCCAAGAATTCAAGGAGTTAGAAGATGGCAGCTAAAGACGTCGTATTCGGCGATTCCGCCCGTTCGAAGATGGTCGAAGGCGTGAACATTCTCGCCAACGCAGTCAAGGTCACGCTGGGTCCGAAGGGCCGCAACGTCGTGCTCGAGCGCAGCTTCGGCGGCCCGACGGTCACCAAGGACGGTGTGTCGGTCGCGAAGGAAATCGAGCTGAAGGACAAGCTCCAGAACATGGGCGCGCAAATGGTCAAGGAAGTCGCTTCCAAGACCAGCGACAACGCAGGCGACGGCACGACGACGGCAACCGTCCTCGCGCAATCGATCGTTCGCGAAGGCATGAAGTACGTCGCATCGGGCATGAACCCGATGGACCTGAAGCGCGGCATCGACAAGGCAGTCGCAGCGGCTGTCGAAGAGCTGAAGAAGATCAGCAAGCCGTGCACGACGAACAAGGAAATCGCACAGGTCGGCTCGATCTCGGCGAACAGCGACACGTCGATCGGTGATCGCATCGCTGAAGCGATGGACAAGGTCGGCAAGGAAGGCGTGATCACCGTCGAAGACGGCAAGTCGCTGGCTGACGAACTCGACGTCGTCGAAGGCATGCAGTTCGACCGCGGCTACCTGTCGCCGTACTTCATCAACAACCCGGACAAGCAAGTCGCCGTCCTCGACAACCCGTTCGTGCTGCTGCACGACAAGAAGGTGTCGAACATCCGTGATCTGCTGCCGGTGCTCGAGCAAGTCGCGAAGGCTGGCCGTCCGCTGCTGATCATCGCTGAAGACGTCGAAGGCGAAGCGCTCGCAACGCTGGTCGTCAACAACATCCGCGGCATCCTGAAGACCGTTGCGGTCAAGGCGCCGGGCTTCGGCGATCGTCGCAAGGCGATGCTGGAAGACATCGCGATCCTGACCGGCGGTCAAGTCGTCGCGGAAGAAACCGGCCTGACGCTCGAGAAGGCAACGCTGGCAGAACTGGGCCAGGCGAAGCGCATCGAAGTGGGCAAGGAAAACACGACGATCATCGACGGCGCAGGCGAAGCCGTGAACATCGAAGCGCGCGTCAAGCAAGTTCGCACGCAAATCGAAGAAGCGACGTCGGACTACGACCGTGAAAAGCTGCAAGAGCGCGTGGCCAAGCTGGCCGGCGGCGTGGCAGTGATCAAGGTCGGTGCTGCGACCGAAGTCGAAATGAAGGAAAAGAAGGCACGTGTCGAAGACGCACTGCACGCAACGCGCGCAGCTGTGGAAGAAGGCATCGTGGCAGGCGGCGGCGTTGCGCTGATCCGCGCTCGCACCGCGATCGCAGGCCTGACCGGCGCGAACGCCGACCAGAACGCCGGCATCAAGATCGTGCTGCGCGCAATGGAAGAGCCGCTGCGCCAGATCGTCACGAACGGCGGCGAAGAAGCGAGCGTCGTGGTGGCGGCAGTGGCTGCAGGCACGGGCAACTACGGCTACAACGCAGCAACGGGCGAGTACGTCGACATGGTTGAAGCCGGCGTCGTCGACCCGACCAAGGTCACGCGCACCGCGCTGCAGAACGCAGCTTCGGTTGCAGGCCTGCTGCTGACGACGGACGCAGCTGTCGCAGAACTGCCGAAGGAAGACGCACCGATGCCGGGCGGCATGCCGGGCGGCATGGGCGGCATGGGCATGGACATGTAATCGACTTCGGTCGATGGTGTCCGGGGCGCGCAGCGATGCGCGCTCCAGCCAAAGAAAAAGACCCGCAGCGATGCGGGTCTTTTTTTATGTGCGCGCAAAAAGGGGCGGACATTCGCGGGCGGACCTGCCGCCCCCGCGCGAGGGTGAGCCACGTGCAACGGCGGCGCGGGGCCGCCGTGCGGGTTCAATGCCGGGCGATCCGCGGGGAGGTTTTGCTGCTTTCCGTCACCGGGCGTCCGCCTTCCTCATCGTTGCTGCGGGCCCAGAAGAACCGGTCGGGCAGGTACGCGCCCATGCCGGGCCGGAACGCGTCGCGCACGGCCTGGTACAGGTATTCCTGCGCCTCGCGCACCGCCTCGGGCGGCTCCTGGCCATTCGCGAGCAGTGCCGCGATCGCCGCGCCGAGCGTATCGGTGATGCCCATCAACCGGTGCGGCGAGCGATCCCACATGTCTTCGCGAAGCTGGCCTTCCTCGCCGTACAGCGTGTTGACGAGCCGGTGCGAGCCCGTTTCCGACGACAGGATGTACTCGCAGCCCTGCGACAGCAGGTGCGACACGGCCGCGTCGAGATTCGGCGCCTCGGCATCGCCGTCCGGCTGCGCGAGCGCGATCAGCGTCGCGTGGTCGGCGACCAGCAGCGTCGTCTGCGGCGCGAGCAGGTCGGCGATCGATTCGCGCAGGTCGTCGGCGGCGAGCACGTGCTCGTCGTCGAGCGTGAAGTCCGGCGCGAGCACGAGCGGCACGCCGTCGTAGTCGGCGACCACTTCGGCGATCGCGCTCACGACTTCCGCGCGCGTCGCCGCGCCGATCTTGAACGCGGCGACCGGCATGTCCTCGAGCAGCATGCGCGCCTGGGCGGCGACGACATCGGGATCGAGACCGGTCACTTCGTCGCAGGCGGCCGAGTCGCGCACGGTATAGCCCGTCAGGACGGACACGCCGTGGCAGCCCATGCTCGCCAGTGTCATCAGATCGGCTTGGAGGCCGGAGCCGCCGGTGGGATCGGACAGGCCGAAGGTGAGGACGATCGGAGGGGCGTTGCTGGACATGTAAAAATGGGGCAAGAAAAAAACGGGGAAGCGACGGAACTGCGGACGGCGAGGCGAAGTGGGCGTTTGGGCCCTGTGTTGCCCGGCAGGCCGCACTTTCCAGCCATTATGCGGCGGAATCCGGCCCGCACGACGGATTTTTTAGCGCAGCGCAACGTAGTCGCCGTACTCCAGCGCGATTGCTAGGCAGTCCGGCCCCGACACGGTACCATCATGGCTCCCGAATTTACCGACTTTTCCCGACGCGGCTTAAGATGGAATACAAGAGCTGGATGTGCCTGATTTGTGGCTGGATTTATGACGAAGAAGCCGGGCTGCCCGAAGAGGGCATCGCCCCGGGCACGCGCTGGGAAGACGTCCCGATCAACTGGACGTGCCCCGAATGCGGCGCTCGCAAGGAAGACTTCGAGATGGTCCAGATCTGACCGGACCCTTGGCCAACGGACACCCGGCTGCGGCCTCGCGGTTGCCGGGTGCTTGCGCGCCGAGGCCGGCGCGAGCGACTTGACGATGACAGGCGCGCGTGTCCATGACGGCCGATCCGGCGAACGTTCCCCACCCTGACGCATTACCCAACCCGCGCGGCGGGGCCGTGCGCGCGGCCGACGCGTGGCTTGCGGCGGCCGCCGACGCATTCGAGCGTCGCGACGACGCGGCCGCGCCGCTGTCGGCCGCTGCCGCCGTGCTGGCGGAGGCCGGCTGGCTGCCGGCCGCCCGATTCGCGGGGCAACTCGCCGCCGCGGCGCCGCTCGTCGCCGCCGAACCGGCTTGCGCCGCCTGGCGCCTCGCGTTGCGCGATTTCAGCGCGGCGGTCGGGCGCCACAATCTGCGCGAGCTGGCCTGCTCGCCCATCCTGTTCGACCATTTCCGTGCGCTGCGTGCGCAAGGCTCGGCCGACCTGCACGCGAGCGTGCCGCTCGACACGCTGGCACTCGTCGGGCGCGCGACGCCGCCGGCGACGCTGCGCGCGTTGCCCGACGCATTCGCGAGCCGCGCGCGGGCCCGTTACGAGCAGGCGCTGCTCGGCGTGCTGCGGGCGCCGCACGGCACGCCGGACGCGGCGCTCGACGAGCTCGACACGACCCTGACCGCGCTGGCCGACGACGCGCCGTACGACTTCTGGCGGCTCGCCGCCGCGTGCCTGCGCGCGCTGCGCGCGAGCGCCGCGCCCGAACTGAAGCGTTTCCTCGCACGGACCAACCTGCTGCTCGGCGAACACGCGCAGGGCAGGCGCCGCGCGCCGCCGGCGCTCGTGCGCGAGACGGTTGCGTTGCTGTGGCGCGATTTCGCGCTGTTCGGCGCGGCCGCGGAAGACGTCGCGCTCGTCGACGTGCTGCACGACTATGGGCTGACCGTGGACTGGCACGTCGCCGGCACGCCCGCGTCCGAGGCGCTGTGGGAAGCCGGCGCGGCGCAGGCCGAGCATGAGGCGGTCGCGGCGGCGCCCACCCGCATGCTCGGCGTCGTGACCGTCAACGCGCACGCGTATGAGGATTTCCTGCAGACGGCCGACGCGTCGATGGCCGATCTGGCCGTCGATGCGGCCACGGCCGATGCGGGGGCCGCATGGCGCGCGTCCGCGGCCGCCTACCGGGTCGGTACGGCCGCATGCGCGCTCGGGCTCGGTCACGCGGCGCTGCTGGCCGACACGCTCGGGCTCGCGTGGCGCCGTGCCGCACACGGCCTGCCGCTCGCCGACGGCGGGCTCGACGCGCACGGCCGGGCATCCGACCTGCTGCGCGGCGCGCTGCTGAAGATCGCCGCGGGGGTGGCGCCGCCGGACCTGACCGCGGCGTCCGAGGCGCTCGGCGCGGCGCTTGCCCCGAGCTGACGCGCAACGGGGCGCGACCGCGGCGGCAGCCCTTGCCACGCGGGCCGGCAACACGCTGCCGACAGCGCCCGCGCGCGTGTTAGAGTGCCATGTGATCCGCGCGCGTCGTTGCCAGCGTCGTGCGGCGTTGCTTGTTGATCGCGGCCCGGTCAGGCCGCGGCGTCTTTGCTAAAATTCAAACCATGTCAAAGCCTTCCGATCGCATCAATCTCACCAACCAGTTCCTGATCGCCATGCCGAACATGGCGGATCCGACGTTTTCAGGAACGGTGGTCTATCTTTGCGATCACAGCGAGCGCGGTGCGCTCGGCCTCGTCATCAATCGGCCCACCGACATCGACCTCGAATCGCTGTTCAGCCGCATCGACCTGAAGCTCGACATCGAGCCGCTGCTGCACATTCCCGTGTACTTCGGCGGCCCGGTCCAGACCGAGCGCGGCTTCGTGCTGCACGAGCCGGTCGAGGGCGCGAACTACAACTCGTCCATGTCGGTCGAGGGCGGGCTCGAGATGACGACGTCGAAGGACGTGCTCGAGGCGGTCGCGACGGGCACCGGCCCGAAGCGCTTCCTGCTGACGCTCGGCCATGCCGGCTGGGGCGCCGGGCAGCTCGAGGAAGAAATTTCCCGCAACGGCTGGCTGACGGTCGCCGCCGATCCGCGCATCGTGTTCGACACGCCGGCCGAGGAGCGTTTCGAAGCCGCACTTGGCCTGCTCGGCGTCAGCTCGTCGATGCTGTCCGGCGAAGCAGGGCACGCATGAGTGGCGCGAGCGCGCGCGATGCGACGCTCCTGGCGTTCGATTACGGCGAGAAGCGGATCGGCGTCGCGATCGGCAATGCGCTGACGCGCTCGGCCCGCGCCCTCGTCGTGATTCCCAACCTGAACCGCGAGCACCGTTTCAAGGCGGTCGGCGAACTGCTGGCCGAATGGCGGCCGGACGCGCTCGTCGTCGGCCTGCCGATGCATCCGGACGGCACGCCGCACGACATGACGCAGCAGGCGAAGCGTTTCGGCAACCAGCTGAACGGCCGCTTCGGGCTGCCCGTCACGTGGGTCGACGAACGCTATTCGTCGGTCGAGGCCGAGGCCGGGCTGCGCGAGCGCAACGTGCGCGGGCGCGCACGCGCCGAGATACTCGATGCCGAGGCCGCGCGCGTGATCCTTCAACAGTATCTCGATCAATTGTCCGACCATGAGCACCATTGATGCCGACGCGCTCTACTGCGTCCTGCTCGACCAGATCCGCGACGCATACGGCACGGCCTTCGCCGAGCCGGGCGGCCCGCGGCTCGCCGGCATTCACAGCGGCGGCGCCTGGCTCGCCGAGCGCCTCGCGCGCGATCTCGGCGCGCCGGGATTCGGCGTCGTGAACGTCGCGCTGCATCGCGACGACTACGCGAAGAAGGGGCTGCACAGCCAGGCGAGCCCCACGTCGCTGCCGTTCGAGGTCGACGGCGCGCGCATCGTGCTCGTCGACGACGTGCTGTACACCGGCCGCACCGTGCGCGCCGCGCTCAACGAACTGTTCGACTACGGCCGTCCGGCCGCGGTCGAGCTTGCGGTGCTCGCCGATCGCGGCGGCCGCGAACTGCCGGTCGCCGCGCGTTTCGCGGGCGGCACCCTCGACGTGCCGGCCGATGCGACGCTCGTGCTCGCGCGCGACGAAGCCGCGCAGCTCACGCTGCGCATCGAGGCGCACGGCGCCTGAGCGAACCGCGCAACCGTATCCCGGGCCGCCGGTTCGTACCGCGGCCCGTTTGCATAGTTGGAATCACGCACACCATGACCACCGACACCACTGGCCGCACCGGCAATCCCGCCGCGGCCGCGAGCCCCGAGCGGTTCCGCTACGGTTTCCTGAAGGGCAACCCGCAGCTCACGAAAAACGGCGAGTTGAAACACCTGCTGTCGATCGAGGGCCTGCCGCGCTCGATCGTCAACCACATCCTCGACACGGCCGAGCAGTTCGTCAGCGTGACGGACCGCGAGGTGAAGAAGGTGCCGCTCCTGCGCGGCAAGTCGGTGTTCAACCTGTTCTTCGAGAACTCGACGCGCACGCGCACGACCTTCGAGATCGCCGCGACGCGCCTGTCGGCCGACGTGCTGAACCTGAACATCAACGCGTCGTCGACGAGCAAGGGCGAGTCGCTGCTCGACACGATCAACAACCTGTCGGCGATGCATGCCGACCTGTTCGTCGTGCGCCATGCGTCGAGCGGCGCGCCGTACCTGATCGCCGAGCACTGCGCGCCGCACGTGCACGTGATCAACGCGGGCGACGGCCGGCACGCGCACCCGACGCAGGGCCTGCTCGACATGTACACGATCCGTCACTACAAGCGCGACTTCACGAAGCTGCGCGTGGCGATCGTCGGCGACATCCTGCATTCGCGCGTCGCGCGCTCGGACATCCACGCACTCACCACGCTCGGCGTGCCGGAAGTGCGCGCGATCGGCCCGCGCACGCTGCTGCCGGGCGGCCTCGAGCAGATGGGCGTGAAGGTGTTCCACAACCTCGACGAAGGCCTGAAGGGCGTCGACGTGATCATCATGCTGCGCCTGCAGAACGAGCGGATGAGCGGCGCGCTGCTGCCGTCCGCGCAGGAATATTTCAAGACGTGGGGCCTGACGCCCGAGCGCCTCGCGCTCGCCGCACCCGACGCGATCGTGATGCACCCGGGCCCGATGAACCGCGGCGTCGAGATCGACTCGCAGGTCGCCGACGGCCCGCAGTCGGTGATCCTCAACCAGGTCACGTTCGGCATCGCCGTGCGGATGGCGGTGATGGGCATCGTCGCCGGCAACAGCGACTGAGCCCGCTTTCGCGCATCCTTATTCACGCAATCAACGCATTTACAGACAGCGCATGAAGATTCATATCAAAGGCGGCACGCTGATCGACCCGGTCGCCGGCACCGAGCGGCAGGCCGACGTATTCGTCGCGGACGGCAAGATCGCCGCGCTCGCGGCAGCAGGTACGGCGCCGGCCGGTTTCGACGCGGAGAAGACGATCGACGCGTCGGGCCTGATCGTCGCGCCCGGTCTCGTCGACCTGTGCGCGCGGCTGCGCGAGCCCGGCTACGAGCACAAGGCGACGCTCGCGTCCGAGATGGCCGCGGCCGTCGCGGGCGGCGTGACGACCCTCGTGTGCCCGCCGGACACCGACCCCGTGCTCGACGAGCCGGGCCTCGTCGAGATGCTCAAGTTCCGTGCCCGCAACCTGCACCAGGCGAACGTCCATCCGCTCGGCGCGCTCACCGTCGGCCTCAAGGGCGAAGTGATCACCGAGATGGTCGCGCTGACCGAATCGGGCTGCGTCGGCTTCACGCATGCGAACGTGCCGGTGCGCGACACGCAGGTGCTGCTGCGCGCGCTGCAATACGCGAGCACCTACGGTTACACGACGTGGCTGCGACCGCTCGACGCGTTCATCGGCCGCGGCGGCGTCGCCGCGAGCGGCGCGCTCGCGTCGCGGCTCGGGCTGTCCGGCGTGCCGGTCGCGGCCGAGACAATCGCGCTGCACACGATCTTCGAACTGATGCGCGTGACGGGCGCGCGCGTGCACCTCGCCCGCCTGTCGTCGGCGGCCGGCCTGGCGCTCGTGCGCGCGGCGAAGGCCGAGGGGCTGCCCGTGACGTGCGACGTCGGTGTGAACCACCTGCACCTGATCGACGTCGACATCGGCTACTTCGATTCGCAGTTCCGGCTGGATCCGCCACTGCGCGGCGAGCGCGATCGCGAAGCGATCCGCGCGGCGCTCGCCGACGGCACGATCGATGCGATCTGCTCCGATCACACGCCGGTCGACGACGACGAGAAGCTGCTGCCGTTCGCCGAAGCGACGCCGGGCGCGACGGGGCTCGAACTGCTGCTGTCGCTCACGGTGAAGTGGGCCGATGAAACGAACACGCCGCTCGCGCAGGCGCTGCGCCGCATCACGGCCGCGCCGGCCGACGTGCTGCAGTTGCCGGCGGGCCGCCTGGCCGAAGGCGGCGCGGCCGACCTGTGCGTGTTCGACCCGCGCGCGCACTGGCGCGTCGAGCCGCGCGTGCTGAAGAGCCAGGGCCACAACTCGCCGTTCCTCGGCTACGAACTGCCGGCCTGCGTGCGTGCGACGCTCGTGGCGGGGCAGGTCGCGTTCGAGCGTCACTGAACCCAGCCGGATCTTCGCCATGACCGCTCTTCGCAAGCTGCGTCTCGTCTTTCACCTGCTGCGCGGCATGGCGATCGTCGCGCTGCGCTTTTCGCATGTCACGCCCGCGCGCCGCGCCGAAATGACGCGCCGCTGGTCGCTCAAGATGCTGCGGATCTGCGGGATGCGCCTCGTCGTCCACAACGACGGCGCGCGGCTCGACGCGAGCGCGCTCGTGGTCGGCAATCACGTGTCGTGGCTCGACATCTACGCGATCAACGCATGGCGGCCGACGCCGTTCGTGTCGAAGGCCGAGGTGCGGCAGTGGCCGGTCGTCGGCTGGCTGGCGGAGAAGCTCGACACCGTGTTCCTGCAGCGCGAGAAGCGCACCGAGGCGATGCGGGTCATGCACGAGATGGCCGACCGGTTGCGCAACGGCGGTGTGATGTGTGTGTTTCCGGAGGGCACGACGTCGGACGGGCAGGCGCTGCTGCCGTTCCACGCGAACCTGTTTCAGGCCGCGGTGTCGGCCGGCTGCGCGGTGCAGCCGATCTGCCTCATGTACGAGGACGCGCAGCGGCGGCAGTCGGTCGCGCCGGCGTATACGGGCGAGCTGTCGCTCGGAATGTCGCTCGACATGGTGTTGCGCGGTGGTCCGCTCGTCGCGCACCTGTACGTGTGCGAGCCGATCGCGCCGGGCGGTGATCGGCGCGCGACGTCGGCGGCGGCGCGCGATGCGATCGCGGCCGCGCTCGAGACGCTGCAGGCGAGGGTCGGCAAGCCGTCGCCCGAGTCGCTGGCTGAATTGGCGAAGCATGCGTATCCGGCGACCGAAATCGGCGCCGGCACGGCGGGCGATGCGGCTGCCGAACAGCCGGTGCCTGGGCGCGAAGGGTGATGCTTCATTTCGTCCGCACGCCGCGCGTGCGGGCTACTCGCCGCCCGGCGTGCGGCACGCCTCGCACTGCACCTGCGTGACCGTACGCTGCGTCGGGTCGGCCGTCAGCCGTACGGCCGACAATTGATTTCCCCATACGCACCCCGAATCGAGCGCGACGACGTTGTCGCGCAGCATCAGGCCGAGCGCGGCCCAGTGTCCGAACACGACCGTTACGTTTTCGGTGCGGCGCGCCGGTACGTCGAACCACGGCAGGTAGCCCGGTGGCGCGCTGTCGGGGCCGCCGTTCGCCTTGAACTCCATCGCACCATCGGGCGTGCAGAACCGCAAGCGCGTGAACGCGTTGAACGCGACGCGCATCCGGTCGCGTTTTTTCAGGTTCGGACTCCATTGATTCGGTTCGTTGCCGTACAGGCCTTGAAGCGTGTCGCGCCAGTCGGGGGCGCGCAGTGCGCGCTGGAGTTCGTCCGCGAGTTCGAGCGCGAGCGATGTGTCCCATTGCGGCAGTACGCCCGCGTGCACGAGCAGCATGTCGTTTTCGAAGTGCGCGAACGGGCGGTGGCGGACCCAGTCCAGCAGCGCGTCGGCGTCGGGTGCGTCGAGGATTTCGCCGATCGTGTCGCCCGGGCGTTCGGTGCGGATGCCGGCTGACACCGCGAGCAGATGGAGGTCGTGGTTGCCGAGCACGACGGTCGCGCGCGGGCCGAGGTCGACCAGCGCGCGCAGCGCGGCAAGGGAGTCGGGGCCGCGGTTGACGATGTCGCCGGCGATCCATAGCGGGGTGTCGGCGGGGGCTGAAAGCTTTTCGGACAGCGACTGGAAAGCTGAATGACAGCCTTGGATGTCGCCGATGGCGATGGGGGTGGGGGTCATGAGAGGCGGATCCTGCGGGTTTCCCGGAAAAAAGAAAAGTAATCGGAATTCAGCGTGATTTTTTGGTCGATGTTCTCGGAAATGCGCTTGATTTGGTGGGAAATTCCGTTGCCGGCAAGGGTGCGGAGCGCTGTATCAAGTTGTTAGCAGCATGGCTTTTGCGCCGCGCGGCTCCCTATAATTGTCGTTTTCCCGAACAAAATTAGCATTTCATGACTTTGGCGGACATGTTGAACGGTTAAAATTCCCGGTCTGATGTACCGAACACAATACTGACAAATTTGACGCGGCCAGCGCCCGATAGTGCGGGCCGCGCACTACGAGAGGGAACCTCATGATTCTGGTTACGGGCGGCGCAGGGTTTATCGGTGCCAACTTTGTACTCGACTGGCTGCGCGATTCCGACGAGGCAGTGCTCAATGTCGACAAGCTGACTTATGCAGGCAACCTCCGTACGCTGCAGTCGCTGGACGGAAATCCGAACCATGTGTTCGCACGCGTCGACATCTGCGATCGTACCGCGCTCGACGCACTGTTCGCCGAGCACAAGCCGCGCGCGGTCCTGCACTTCGCAGCCGAAAGCCACGTCGACCGCTCGATCCACGGCCCGGCCGATTTCGTGCAGACCAACGTCGTCGGCACGTTCACGCTGCTGGAGGCGACCCGCCAATACTGGAACGGCCTGAACGACGCCGACAAGGCGGCATTCCGGTTTCTGCACGTGTCGACCGACGAGGTGTTCGGCTCGCTGTCGGCGACCGATCCGCAGTTTTCCGAGACGACGCCCTATGCGCCGAACAGCCCCTATTCGGCAACGAAGGCGGGCTCGGACCATCTGGTGCGCGCGTACCATCATACGTACGGCCTGCCGGCGCTGACGACGAACTGTTCGAACAACTACGGCCCGTACCAGTTCCCCGAGAAGCTGATCCCGCTGATGATCGCGAACGCGCTCGCCGGCAAGCCGCTGCCCGTGTACGGCGACGGCCAGAACGTGCGCGACTGGCTGTATGTCGGCGACCACTGCAGCGCGATCCGTGAAGTGCTCGCGCGCGGCGTGCCGGGCGAGACGTACAACGTCGGCGGCTGGAACGAGAAGAAGAACCTCGAGGTCGTACATACCCTGTGCGATCTGCTCGACAAGGCGCGCCCGAAGGCGGCCGGTTCGTATCGCGACCAGATCACCTACGTGACGGATCGCCCGGGCCACGATCGCCGCTATGCGATCGATGCGCGCAAGCTCGAGCGTGAACTTGGCTGGAAGCCGGCGGAAACGTTCGAGACCGGCCTCGCGAAGACCGTCGACTGGTATCTCGACAATCAGGTCTGGGCCGACGAAGTCGCGTCGGGCGAGTACCGCAAGTGGGTCGAAACCAACTACGCGAAACGCGCTTGAGGAGACTTGCGATGGCACGTAAAGGCATCATTCTCGCGGGCGGTTCGGGCACTCGGCTGTATCCGATCACACACGTCGTCTCGAAGCAGCTGCTGCCGGTGTACGACAAGCCGATGATCTACTACCCGCTGTCGACGCTGATGGTCGCGGGCATTCGCGATGTGCTGATCATCTCGACGCCGCAGGATACGCCGCGCTTCGAGTCGATGCTCGGCGACGGCAGCCAGTGGGGCATGAACATCCAGTACGCGGTGCAGCCGTCGCCCGACGGCCTCGCGCAGGCGTTCATCATCGGCAAGGAATTCGTCGGCAACGATCCGTCGGCACTGATCCTCGGCGACAACATCTTCTACGGCCACGATCTCGCGAAGCAGCTCGAGCGTGCGCACGCGCAGGAAGCTGGCGCGACGGTGTTCGCGTATCACGTGCACGATCCGGAGCGTTATGGCGTCGTCGAATTCGACAAGTCGTTCCGCGCGCTGTCGATCGAAGAGAAACCGGCGCAGCCGCGTTCGAACTACGCGGTGACCGGCCTGTACTTCTACGACAACCGGGTGTGCGACATCGCGGCCGACATCAAGCCGTCGCCGCGTGGCGAGCTGGAAATCACCGATGTCAATTCGCGGTATCTGAAGGACGGTGCGCTCAACGTCGAGATCATGGGGCGCGGCTATGCGTGGCTCGATACCGGCACGCACGATTCGCTGATCGAGGCCGCCAGCTTCATCGCGACGCTGCAGAAGCGGCAGGGTCTCGTGGTCGCGTGCCCGGAAGAGATTGCCTATCGCCGGAACTGGATCAACGAGGAGCAGGTGCTGAAGCTGGCACAGCCGCTCTCGAAAAACGCGTACGGGCAGTACCTCAAGAACATTCTCACGGATCAAGTCGCATGGCCATCCAAGTAACGGCGACGGCGCTGCCCGAAGTCAAGATCATCGAGCCGAAGGTGTTCGGCGACGCGCGCGGGTTCTTCTACGAAAGTTTCAACGGGAAGGAATTCGCCGAGCAGGTCGAACCCGGCATCGAATTCGTGCAGGACAACCATTCGCGCTCGTCGAAGGGCGTGCTGCGCGGGCTGCACTACCAGATCCAGCACGCGCAGGGGAAGCTCGTGCGCGTCGTCGAGGGCGAGGTGTTCGACGTCGCGGTCGATATTCGCAAGCAGTCGCCGAACTTCGGCAAGTGGGTCGGTGTGGTGCTGTCGAACGACAATCATAGACAACTGTGGGTGCCGCCCGGCTTTGCGCACGGGTTCGTCGTGCTGTCGGAGGCCGCGCAGTTCCTCTACAAGACGACCGACTACTGGTTCCCCGAGCACGAGCGGAGCATCGTCTGGAACGATCCCGAAATCGGGATCGAGTGGCCGATCGATTTCGAACCGCTGCTGGCCGCGAAGGATGCGGCCGGCAAGCGTTTGAGCGAAGCCGAAGTCTATGCGTGAGGTGGGTGTGAAACCTGAACCGACGATTCTCGTGACGGGTGTGAACGGGCAGGTCGGGTTCGAACTGCTGCGCTCGCTGCAAGGCCTGGGGCGCGTCGTGGCATGTGACCGTTCGATGCTCGATCTGTCCGATCTCGATCGGGTGCGCAGTATCGTTCGCGAGCTCAAGCCGTCGATCATCGTGAATCCGGCCGCGTATACGGCGGTCGACAAGGCGGAGACGGACGTCGATGCCGCACGTCGGCTGAACGCCGATGTGCCGCGCGCGTTTGCGGAGGAAGCGGCGCGCATCGGCGCGGCACTGGTTCATTATTCGACGGACTATGTGTTCGACGGCACCAAAGAGGGTGCCTATGTCGAAACGGATGCGACCAACCCGCAGAACGTATACGGGCTGACCAAGCTCGAGGGCGAGCAGGCCATCGCGGCAGCCGGCTGCGCGCATCTGATCCTGCGTACGAGCTGGGTGTACGGGCGGCGCGGCAAGAACTTTCTGCTGACGATGCTGAAGCTCGGCAGCGAGCGTCCGGAGCTGCGTGTGGTCGCGGACCAGATCGGTGCACCCACCTGGTCGAAAACCATTGCAACGGCAACGTCGCATATCGTGGCTCAGGCGCTGGCGGCCGAGGGCGCGGACTGGTGGACGCAGCGTTCCGGCGTCTACCATTTCACGTCGGCCGGGGCGACTTCGTGGCACGGCTTTGCCGAAGCCATCTTCGCGAATGCGCTGGGCGAGCGTGCGCCCAAGGTCGTGCCGATCCCGGCGAGCGACTATCCGGTGCCTGCCAAGCGCCCGTCCAATTCCCGACTGTCGCACGACAAGCTGACCGAGACGTTCGGGCTGCGGTTGCCGGACTGGGCCGATGCGCTGAAGCTGTGCCTGAGTGAGTAACTTGGACCCGCATCCCCCGCATCAGGAGCGCACCGGTGTCGTGATCGTGTTCTATCGACCGGATCACGGTTGCGTGGCGCGCGCGAATCGACTTGCCAAAGTATGGCCGTGCGTCGTGGTCGACAACACGGAGAGCGTGTCCACGCCGGCTGCACTTGGGCTCGACCCGCGCGTCGACTACATCGCAAACGGCGCGAACCTCGGCATTGCGACGGCGCTCAACCAGGGCATCGAACGGCTGATCGAAACAGGCTGCCGGTCGACATTGCTGTTCGATCAGGACAGCGAACCCTCGGACGAGTTGCTGATTGAGTTGCCCCGGACGCTGGCAGCCGAGCGCATGCGCAATCGTCGCGTGGCGCTGGTCGGGCCCGCGTACGAGGATGCGCGACTGGGCGGTGTGGCGCCGTTCGTCCGCTTCGGCTACCTGAAGCTGCGCCGCATTCAGCCGGAAGGGGTGCAACCGATCGACGTCGACTTCCTGATCACGTCGGGATCGTGCGTGAATCTCGACGTGTGGCGTGACATCGGCCCGATGGACGACGCGCTGTTCATCGACTTCGTCGATCTCGAATGGTGTGTCCGGGCGCGGGCGAAAGGCTATTCCGTGCTCGGGGCTCCGGCGTTGCGGCTGACGCATGAACTGGGCGGCGAGCCGATCAAGGTGTTCGGGCGAAGCTACCCCGGCCACGGTCCGGTTCGGCATTATTATCTGTTCCGCAATGCGATCGCGCTGATCCGGCGCGAGTATGTGCCATGGAGCTGGAAGTCGACGGAGCTCGTCAAGATGCCGGTCCGGCTTGCGATCTACGCGCTGTTCATGCAACCTCGCCTCGCGCACCTGCGGTTGTCGCTGCTGGGGATCTGGCACGGCCTGACCGGTCGTACCGGCGCGCTATGACGCGCATGGGACGCTGTTTTCAATCTTCACTCAATTAGAAAGCTCGCATGCTGACTCTTTCACTTGCTGACCTCAAACAGAGCATTGCGTCCTGGCGGTTGTGGACGCTGCTCGGCTGGCTCGAAATCCGGCAGCGCTACGCGCGCTCGCGGGTCGGGCCGTTCTGGCTCACGATCAGCATGGGCGTGATGATTACTTCGCTCGGCGTTGTTTATGGCACGTTGTTTGGGCAGAAGATGAATGAATATCTGCCGTTCCTCGCATCGAGCATCGTGCTGTGGGGGTTGTTCTCGCAGACGATCCAGGAGGGGAGCGTCGCATATATCAATAGTGGGTCCTATATCCGTCAGGTCCCCACCCCAAAGCTAATCTACATTCTTCAAGTCGTGTGGCGGAACCTGATCGTACTGGCTCATAACTTTGTCATCATCATTGGTCTTCTGGTCATTTTTGGTGTAAAGAACTGGGAGACGCTGCCGATGTTCATTCCCGGGTTGTTCGTCTACCTGCTGAATGCGATGTGGATCGCAATGCTGACAAGTCTGTTGTCGGCACGCTTTCGCGATCTCCCACAGATTATCGGTGCGCTGCTTCAAGTCGCCTTCTACGTCACGCCCATTATCTTCCGTCCCAATGCGCTGAACCGGTTTTCGTTCATCGTCGAATGGAATCCGCTTGCGTACCTGATCGATGTCGTGCGCGGTCCGCTGATCGGACAAATGCCCAGCGCGTTGACATGGGAAGTGACCGTTGGCATGGCGCTCGTCGGATGGCCGATCGCGCTGCTGATGACAGGTCGTTATCTGAAACGTCTGCCGTACTGGATCTGAAGAGGACGACATGGCACACATCGAATTGAAGAACGTGACGCTGGATCTGCCGATCTACGACGTGCAGGGCCGTTCGCTGAAGAAGCAGGTACTTCGCATGGGGCGGCGCAACCGGATTGCTGAGGGTAACGACGGGGTCATCGTGGTACGTGCGCTCGACGACCTTAGTTTTCGCTTTGAACGCGGGGACCGCGTCGGACTCATTGGGCACAATGGCGCAGGGAAGTCGACGCTGCTGCGAGCAATGGCGGGTATTTATCCTCCGACGGCCGGTACGTTGTCGCGTGAGGGCAAGGTCGTGCCGCTGCTCGACATCAGCCTTGGCATGGACGAGAACTCGACGGGCATGCAAAACATCCGTCTGCGAGGCTTGTTGCTGGGCATGACGGATGCGGAAATTCGCGAGAAGCAGAGCGACATCGCTGCGTTCAGTGAGTTGGGCGACTATCTGGATCTCCCGATTCGCACGTATTCGAGCGGGATGAAGATGCGACTCGCCTTTGCTGTGTCGACGTCGGTTGATGCCGAGATTCTGTTGCTCGACGAAGTCATGGGCGTGGGCGATGCATCGTTCATGCATAAGGCGGAAACGCGTCTCGCCGATCTGCACAGCCGAGCCGAAATCGTCGTGCTCGCGATGCATTCGAACAGTGAGATCCGGAAAGTATGTAACAAGGTACTCTGGATGGAGCGCGGACAGGTGCGTGCGTTTGGTGGGGTCGAAGAAATTCTGTCCGTTTATGAAGTGGAGATGGCGGGCTGATACGTAGCGGGATTTTGCGCATGACGACCCGCTCGGTCTTCCGATTTCGCCATAGTAAGTTATGCAAAAAGTAAACATGCCTGATTCTCGTGAGTTACCCGTCAAGCCGCGCGACGCCGCCCTAAGTTCAGGTTCCTCCGCGTGCATTTCGCCCGTCTCGTTCTGGACGCCACGACACGTCGTTGAATCCGCGTGGCTCGAACATGCACCGTTCGCCTTTTGGCTCATCGATGTCCTGAAGCCCAGAACTGTCGTTGAGCTCGGAACGCACACGGGCTTTTCGTTTCTCGCGTTCTGCCAAGCAATTCAGCAACTTGATCTGCCAACCTCGTGCTACGCAATTGACACGTGGCAGGGCGACGAGCATGCGGGGTTCTATGGCGCAAGCGTGTTCGATACGCTCAGTGCCGTGCAAACGAGGGAGTTCGGTGATTTCTCACGTCTGATACGGGCACGTTTCGACGAAGCGCTTTCCGGGTTTGGCGACGGCACGATCGACTTGCTTCATGTGGATGGGCGTCATCGCTACGAAGATGTCGTCGAGGACTATTCGACGTGGAAGTCGAAGCTATCGGAACGTGGTGTCGTGCTCTTTCACGATACCAATGTGCGGGAGCGCGATTTTGGCGTATGGCGTTACTGGGAAGAGTTGCGGACATGCTTTCCGTCGTTCGAATTCATTCACGGTCATGGACTCGGCGTGCTGTGCCCAGGCGCCGAAATTCCCGATGGAATACGGCCGCTGATCGAGGCCGCTGAAAGTGATCGGGAGAGTATTCGTCGGATGTATGCTCGCTTGGGCGCGGCGGTATCGCTTCGTTACCAACTGGACGTTGTGCATGGCCAGTTGGGTGCGGTACAGCGAGAGCTAGGTACTGCAAACAGCCAGTTGGGTGCGGCACATCGAGAGCTGGGTACTGCAAACAGCCAGTTGGGTGCGGTGCATCAGCAGTTGGATGTCGCACACGATCAGTTGGCGGTCGCAAACAACCAGATTGAGGAGCGCGACGCGGCTGTTGCGCAGTTGGAGGAGCGGCTGCACGAGACAGCACGCGACCTCGCAAAACAATCCGACGAAGCGCGGCGATTGGGTGCGCAACTCAGCGAGCATGTGAATGCGATGCGCAAACAGCAGCACGTGATCGACCAGAGCACTGCACGCATCGAATCGATTAAGGAGATTGCTCGTGGACGCGGCCGTGTCGATATTCCGTCGACGTTGCAGCAGCGTCCGACTGCCTCGTCAGAGAGTCGCGAAATTGTGTTGAACAAGCTGGGCCACGAACTCGACGAGCTTGTGTTGGCGGTTGACGAGTTGCGTCAGGAAATGGCTGCAACCGAGGTTCGCAAGCAAGAATGGCAGGCGAGTGCGATGCGAACCGAACAGGAGTTGAACGCTATTCGGGCCAGCACGATGTGGCGCGCATTCCTCAAGGTGCGCGCGATGGTCGTGATGATGCCGCCCAGCCTTCGCACGACGGTTCGCAAGATGCTGAAGGCCGCATGGTGGGCCGCGACGCCACACCGCATGTCGGCGCGTCTGCGTTTTCTGCGCGCGAGACGGGCCACGAGCACGGCGCACGTTAACGTTTCCGATCATGCACGCTATTCCGAAGGCCAGTATCTCGTATACACACCAACGGGCGGGGGCGACGCGGACGCTCGCGGTGGGCGGTACGATCTATCCGGCACAGCGGGTGGTTACGTATACATCCCGCCGCGCAAGCCCGACGATATTGACGCCCGCATTGCTGCGCTCGCCGTGCAGCCGACGTTCTCTATTGTCGTACCGCTTTACAATACGCCGCCTGACTTGCTCGACGCGATGATTGGCTCAGTGTTCGCACAGTGGTATCCGCACTGGGAGCTGGTGCTGGTCGACGACAAGAGTCCGTCACCAGTCGTTCGTGAGCGTCTCGCCAAGCTCGATGACCCGCGCATCAAGATCATTCTGCTCGATGACAATCGTGGCATTTCCGGTGCAACCAATGCAGGTCTGGAAGCGTCGCAGGGCGACTACATCGTGTTTTTCGATCACGATGACGAACTGACGTGCGACTGTCTATTCGAGCTTGCGAAATGCATTGCTTCAGAGGATCCCGACTTCCTTTACAGCGATGAGGATAAGATCGAGCCCGACGGGACTTACGGTCAGCCGTTCTTTAAGCCGGACTGGTCCCCGGATACGATGATGAGCACGATGTATACGTGCCACGTGTCGTGCGTGCGTCGGTCGCTGCAGCAACGCATCGGTGGTTTGCGTTCGGAGTTCGACGGCAGTCAAGATTGGGATTTCGTGCTACGCGTCACGGAGCAAGCGAACAAGATCAGTCACGTCCGGAAAGTGCTCTATCACTGGCGGGTGATCCCTGCGTCGGTTGCCTCCGACCTAAACGCAAAGCCTTACGCAGTTGATGCCGGACGTCGTGCCCGCCAGGCAGCAATAGAACGCCGCGGCTTGACCGGGACGATGGAGCCGGTACGGCAGTTGCCTGGATATTTTCGTGCAAGCTATGCGTACAGCGGCGAACCGACGATCTCAATCGTCATTCCGAGTAAGGACAATGGCGATGTATTGAAGCGGTGCGTTGAGTCGATTAGGAACAAGTCAACGTACCGCAAATTCGAAATCATCTTGATCGACAACGGATCGAGGGATGCGGACACACTCCGGTCATTTGGCGATATGTCCCAGATGCAAGGCGTGAAAGTGCTTCGCCACGACGTGCCGTTCAATTATTCCGAGATCAACAATGTGGGTGTTCGCGAATCGGTCGGCGAATTTCTGGTGTTTTTGAATGACGACACCGAAGTCGTTAGCGAAACGTGGCTTTCTGACATGCTCGGATATGCACAGCTCAGTCACATTGGAGCCGTCGGCGCGAAGCTAATCTACCCGGGAGGACGCCAGGTGCAGCACGCCGGCCTAGTGAATCTCGCGGACGGTCCGAATCACGCGTTTCTATTGGAGCACGCCGATTCTCCCGGCTACTTCGCGCGGAACCTGCTCGAGTACAACTGGATCGGCGTGACGGGCGCGTGTCTGATGTTGAGCCGTGAAAAATTCGACCGGATCGGTGGATTCGATGAGGCATTCCCCGTCGCATACAACGACGTCGACCTGTGCTTCCGTCTCGTCAAGGCCGGCTTGTACAACGTCGTCTGTCCGGGCGTCGAGCTGATTCACTACGAATCGCTGAGCCGGGGGCGCGACGACGCGAATGCGCAGAAAGTCAAGCGCCTCGCGCGCGACAAGGAACGCCTGTACCTCAAGCATCCCGACTTCTATATGTTCGATCCGTTTCACAACCCGAATCTGGATCAGCAGGATGTCAACTTCGTGATTCCCGTAGCGTAAGCGCGATTAGGATCGTTCATGGAACTCAAAAATCTTGATAGCGCCTTGCCTGATCTGCCGCTGACCCGACTGCAAGATTCGATCGCCTCTGCCGAGGCGATTTCGTTCGACATTTTCGACACGCTGTTCGTGCGTCTGCTGCGGGATCCGGAAGACGTCTTTGACCTGCTCGGACACCGGTACGGCATTGCGAATTTCCGTGCGCTTCGCCAGCAGGCGCAACAACGTGCGTTTCAACGAATGCACGAAGCCGGGGACGAGGAGATCACGCTCGACGGGATCTACGCGTGTTTCGACGCTGTCGGCGTGCCCGCCGCGACGCTGCGCGACGCCGAACTTGATCTCGAACTCACCGTCACGGTCCCGAACCCGCGCCTGATTGAGGTGTTCAACGCGGCCATCGCGGACAAGCCGGTCGTGATCACATCGGACATGTACCTGCCACGCGCATTTTTCGATGAACTGTTCCGCCGTCACGGGCTGCGTCCGTCGGGCGTGTTCGTGTCATCGGAGCGTAATGCGACGAAACGCGATCGCGGTGCGCTGTTCGACATCGTGGCTCGAGAGCTGGGCGTCGCGCCTGCACGCATCCTGCACATCGGTGACAACCCGATGTCGGACATCACTCGGGCGCAGGAGCGCGGCTTCTCGACGTTTCATTACGTCGATACCGTCGTGGCGAGCAAGGTCGACTTGTCGACGCCACTTGCTTCACTAGGAAGCGGGTTGCCCCGAGTGATCCCCGATGGGCCGCCGGTTGGCACGTTCGGTGATCTCGGATTGCGTTACGGCGGGCCGGGTGCTGTCGGTTTCCTCGATTGGATCGTGGATCGGTCGCGGCAGGACCGCATCGACCACGTGCTGTTCGTATCGCGTGACGGTTACGTGCTCGAGCGTATGGCGCGCGACCTGAATGAGAAGGTGCTGCCACCATTCTCGTACTTCAAGGGGTCGCGCGTCGCATTTGCGACAGCCGCCGCGAACGAAGCGAATTTCGACGAGCTGACCGATTTCTTCATCGCTGGTGCACACGGTTTGCGACCGATCGAGGTGTTCGAGCGGATTGGCGTGACACCGCCCGCCGACACCGTGATGAATGATATCGGGCTCGGCGCGAATGTTGTCGTTGACGATAGCAACCTAGAGAAGGTGCGGGGGCTGCTGCGCGCGTGCCGCGCGGACATCCTGCGCGTGTGTCGCCGTAATCGTCGCGGATTATTTCAGTATCTAGTGGAACTCGGTATCAGACCGCACATGCGGGTCGCCGTCGTCGATGTCGGATGGAACGGCACCGCGCAAGAGATGCTCGTACGTGCACTGCAGGGTCTAATGGATATTGAATTGCATGGCTACTATTTCTGCCTGAACGACTCGGAGCAAACGCGGGCACGCGAACGGACGATGCGAATGAGCGCGCTGCTGTCGCGAACGTCGATCGACTCTGCACGTCTCGCCAAGGTATATGCGAACCGTGTGGCGGTCGAGCTGTTCTTCTCGGCGCCGCATGATGCGGTGATTGGTTACGAACCTGCATTAGATGGCCAAGTCGGTTCGGTCGAAGACCCGGGACGAAATCCGATGCCGCGACAGCGTGACATATCGAGCGAAATCGTCGCCGGCATGCTGACTTTCAGCCGGCAGTTCAGGGCAAGCAGGGCACTGCTGGGGTTGAAGGAAGATCCGCTCGATACAGTGGCGCCGCTCGTTCATTACGTTGAGCGCCTCGATCAGGCTTCGCTCGAGTTGCTGGGCGAAGTGGAAAACTTCGACGCTTGGGCCAGCACACGCAATGCGCGGATGAGACTGGCGAGTTATATCGAAAGAAGCGCTATCTAGTAAGGTGAGGAGGGGCGCGGGAACCTTGCCACATCCGCTGCTATTCGGCCCTCCGCGCTGGAGTCCGCCCAGGTTCGGGAAGGTTCCCCACGAAGACCGTCGCAATGCTGGATAGCGACGGCGGTGTCTCATTCAGACCGTGGATTCACTTCAAATGACGGTCATCCTTGAAAAGGGGCTCAATCGGGTACTGATCGAGC
The DNA here is from genome assembly GCF_003854225.1 of Burkholderia sp. Bp8986. NCBI lineage: Bacteria > Pseudomonadati > Pseudomonadota > Betaproteobacteria > Burkholderiales > Burkholderiaceae > Burkholderia > Burkholderia sp. Bp8986. Next base: position 121,939 of record NZ_QTQM01000017.1, read on the forward strand.
CTGGTGTGCAACGGTGAGCGCGACTAGAGACAGTATGGTTTCGGCGCGGTTTCTGTAGGTGTGATCGCGGCGGGTTCGTTGTTGCGCGGCTAGTGCAATGTCCGTTGCCCGCTTTGCGTCATCTCGCAGCATTTCGATATGTCGGCGAAGTTCCACGGGCGAATCGAACAATAGGATTTCCCCGTTCTGTTCGCTGTAGTAGTCGTCGATTTCGAATCCTTCGACAAACATGCACTGTACGGTGCCGGCGGCGGCGGCTTCGAACGTGCGAGGGCCGGGCGTCGATGCGTCCAGCTTGAAGCGCTCGTTGGCCAGATCGAACCGGCGGCCCATATTCAATGTGACGAGGGACGTTGCGTGCAGTTTCGGAAGGTCAGTGTTCGGTATTCGACGATTGTCTGCAAAGGGCAAATCGTCTGGCCACTCGGCACCCAGGACCTCCACTTTGAATCCGCGAAGAGAGCTCGCACAGTCTCGCAGCAGTTGGATGCGATTCGCAAAGCCGACGCCGCAGAAGAATACGTCGCGAGACTTCGTTTGCCCTGGCTCTTGGAAATGAGCATCAAGATCCGCGGCCAGTGGCAGATGATGTACGTTCGGATGGTCGTAGTGTGTTGAACTCCAGCGGTCGTTCGAAAACACGATATCCGCAAGTGGAATGATCTTCTGTGAATAGTCAAACTCATATGGGTCGTCATGCAGCCAGAAGGCAACGCATGCGCCCGTGTCGAGTGCGACTTGCTTCAGATCGAGGTAGTGGCAAACGGAAGGCATACACGAACCGAACACGACGATCAGATCGGGGTGGGTCGAACGTGCAAGTGTTGCGGTGCTTTCGAGCGAACATGCTTGAACACTCGTCACACCGGGTAGACCCTTGAACCCGTTGGCAACGTAGCCGCGTAAGGTGGCGTTGTTGTTGACGGAGTCAGGCGATGCGCCAGAAATGAGTACGTTCATTGCGTAGATCACCGCGAGGTTCGAATGCGATTGGCCAGGATGCGCACGGTCGGACGAAGTCCGTTTGTCCTGTAGAAATGGTGCAGACGTCGAATCTGTGCCAGATATGACGGGCCGATGATCGATTGCGCGGTTCCGATCTGCCAGATGGGCGATGCGAGAACGACGCCCAACTCGCGAATCGGAGGGTGTGTCAGCGGGACATCCTTCGCTAGTGCGCCAGGCGTATCGTCGAGCAACGCCGAATATTCCTTGCGAAGCAACTCGGCATGCCGGGAAAGTTGCGAGTAGTTTTCTTCGGTTGCGCCGCTCCGCAGCGACTCAAGCAGGTCCGGCGCGTTTGCGAGGGCGTGGATCGAATCGATGAGTGCGCCTTCGTCGTTCGGCTTGATCTTGATACCGTTCACCATGTGTGTGACGCGTTCGCCTAGGGCACCGATGTCCGCTACGATCGGTACCAGCCCGAACTGCCATGCCTCGGACAAGGTAAGGCAGTACGTTTCAGGCCAGATCGAAACGTGAAGGGATACTTGGCATTCACGAAGGGCGGCGGGTAATTTGCCGGCGTCGTACGCACCGTGAACGATGATGTTCTTGTGCTTGTTCTGGTTCGACAGCCACTCGTACTGCGGATCCACGCGCCCGAATATATGAAATTCGACGGGAGCGGTTGCGAGTGAGGGCAGCACTCGGGCGAGCACGTCGCCACCCTTCTGGAAGGTGAGATTACCAAGAAGCGCTATCTTCAGGGGGCGTGCCGCACGGTGTTGTCGCTGGATATTGCCGTCGGGGATCGGGACCGGCAGGATGCGCGTGTTCGGATGCTGTCGGACGGCTGGATAGATTCGCGCGAATGTTTGCCGGCTATATTCGGTATTGAATACAAGCATGTCCAGATGGCGCAGCACGTCGTTCCAGAAATTCCGGCGTACGGCCTGCGATCCGCTGGCGATATTGTGTTTGCTCTTCAGGCAAACATCGCATTGCGAAATCGAGACGTCGGGGGCGCCACAAAACTCCTGCTTGTACGACAGCAGGTTGAATTCGTGACAGGCGCCGAAGAAGTCATGCGCCGTGAATGCGGTCGGAATGCCGAGATGCTTTGCAACATGGACGAGCGACGGGGTGTGTCCGACGAAGTGATGGAAATGGACCAGATCGACGCCGTGATCGCGGAGCACTTCGCGGAACGCACGTTCACGTTCATCGCATATCAGTAGCGCGGGCGAGTAGCCGGCGCTGAACTCGTAACGCGCGAGTTCTTCGTAGCTATCCGAAAGTACACGGACCGAATTTTTTCGCCCACGCATTTCCGGTGCGTAAAACAGGATCTTCCAGTGTCCTCCCAACGATTGCTTTAGACGATCGAGATAGACTTCCACTCCGCCGAAATTTCCGCGGCTAGGAATGTTGTGGGTGACCAAGAGCAGCGTGTGAGTTTTATCCTGTTTCGATGTGACAGGCCTGATCGGCAGTGCGGCCGCGCGGATCAACATCGTATGGATTCGACAGTCGTACGTATGCTGCTCAAGTGCGCGTTTGCGAGCCGCCTCGGCGATCGTGTTGCGATACGGTCGGTTGTTGACGAGTTCGGTCGCTTTCTCCAGAAAATCCTGTTCCGACGAGAAAAGGATGACTTCCTTGCCGGGTTCGAAAGAATGGTCGACTTCCGCCAGCGACTCGTGAATCATTTGTGCGCCGCCAGCCAGAGCGGCTTCGAACAGGCGTGGTGGCGGTGTTTCCGCGAATTCTCGTCCGCCTGAGGCGGAAAAAACGCGAGGCAGCATCAGGGTGATGGCACTGCGATTGACGAATCGCGCAAAGTCGACCGGTGAGGTGCGCCATGAGAGGGCGCTTTCCGGCAGATCGACGCCATGCGGTGGCAGGAACTGGTTCGTGGGCAACGCGATCTTGCACTTCCAGTCGGTTGGAAAGCGCTTGAGGATCGAGCGAAGGAAAGCGCTCCGGTTTGGCCATGCCGTTCCGGCGAAAAACAGTTCATACCGTAACGGATGATCGACCGGGCAGACAGGGATCGAATGAAATTCGGTTGCGCCGGCGAGCGGCAGATGATGGCCCTTGACGCCGTATTCGTCAACGCTGGTCGAATCGTTCGTGAACACCAGATCGAAGTGCTCGGCATTCCGAACATTGACCTTAATCTCGTATGGATCTTCAGTTACCCACAGAACGGCCCGCCCACAGGCCCGGCCGAGTTGTGCGCACAACGTCGTATCCAGTTCTTCTCCATCGAACGCAATAAACAGATTGCATCGGTTCTTGACGGCGATAGACATGGCTTCGATAGGATCGGCTTTTGCCACGAATTCCACGTCTGGATGGCGCTTAAGTGCGCCCAGCACCGCAAGATAGATGTAATGGTTCGGGTTGCGATATTTCGTGTCAAGCAGGACGATTCGGAACTTGGCCGGATTCATTCGATACTCTCAGGCGATAGCGTCGAGATAACGCCTATTGTTTCCGTGGGGCTGGATCAACTGCGGTACACAGCGGTGAGGCTGCGTATTTTACCTTACGCCTCTTGTGACATGAGCCGGTGAAATCTGGCGGCGTGCCCCCGATATGACGGCGTGGGCGCGTTGTCGGAGGCGGTTCCGACGCGAGGACAGTCGACGCTCCTGGAAATGTCACAATGATGCTAGTGTTGCAACTGTTCGCAAATGGCCTTGCTTATCACGGCCGAGTCTGAGGAAGCATGATTCGCAGCACTCGATCGCCCGACGAACTGGGTAGGGGGCGTCGACGGTGGGCGACCTAGCGCCGCTTCAGGAGGCGGCCGACCGCGCGCAGCGGTGCAGTGACGTACCAACTCGTGGAGGCAAGGATATCCGTCTGTGACCGGTGCAGGCGGTCGATTTCCGTTTTCATCCGAACCTTTTCCAACTCGGCAGTCGCCAGTGCCCGGTGTGCATCATTCCGTTGCAAGTAGGCGTCGTCCCGTTGGAGGTAGGCGTCCTCCCGTTGCAGGTACGCGTTGTCCCGTTCCAAGTGTGCATTGTCGCGTTCCAGACGCAAAGCGTCCCGCTCCGAGCTTGTACGGTGAAGTGAATCGGTAAGTGACAACTGCTGCTGTTCGGATACACGGACTCTCTCGTCAAGCGAGGTCAGCATCACCTTCAGTGTTTCGAGTTCGTGTGTTCGGTTCCGAAGCGCTTCGTCGTTCACGCGTGCTGTGTCCAGTGCTGCGCGGAGCTGTCTGTCGAGCTGCCATTCATAGCGTAGAAGCGGCGCGATGTCGTCGAGGTAGGCACGTGCACTTTCCAATGCCGTGACGAGCACGGGATTGTCCAGGGGGAGCTTGTTTCGCACGGATTCGTCGAGCGCCGCGAACAACACCTTAACCTGCCGCGGCAACGAGTGCAGTAGTTCGAGATCTTTAGCGACAAATCGCGTGTGTCGAAGATCCTCATCGAGGAATTCCTGTTCGAACAAATCGATTTGGGATTCGAACAAATGCAATCCCAGTTCGGACGATATCCGTTCCAGTTCTTGACGCGGTGCGTTTAGCAGTGTGTCGTAACTGACGAGCGTCCGGGTGCTGCCTATGGTTGCTTCGAGCGCGTCCACCGTATGGGCAAGCCAGAGGATGTGGGTCTTCTCGTCAGCGAAGCCGTTGCGCTTCGACAGGGAATGCGCGACGCTGATCGGGTTGCGTACGGCTATGGCGTATACGACGCGAGATTGAAGGGTGGCGAAAATCGGTTGCCAGAACGCTGACAGTCGAGCGATGCGCGGATCCTTGAGTGCGAAAACTCGGCCGCTGCACTTGGCGCGCAGGATGGAGGCGGCCTTGACCCGAAGTTCGGCCAAGCGACGGCTGTCGATCGCACTCAAGTCGATCGACGTCATGGTGTCCCAGTCATAACCGGCCGCGTGCATGACCTCGATATTAATCTCGTTGATATCGAGGTCTTCGAAGAACCCCTTGTCGTTGATTCCTGCCGCCGCTGGCATCAACCGCGAACCAAGATCGGCACCGAGCGTTTCCATCGCTCGCGTAAGGACGCTTGTCCCGCTGCGGTGCATGCCGAGCACGACAATCAAGGTGGGTTGGACGGAGGCGGTGACCGACGCTGCGTTGGACATGAGGCGAATCGAGAATGGGTAATCGAGTAGCGGGGCGAGCCTGGACCTTCGACGAATCGGATGGACTCGATTCGGAAATCTGCCGGCTTCGTTGTATCAATCAAGCTGCGCAATCATATACCGACGGCCTGCCAGGCGCGTATCGTGCTCGAACGGTGCAATTGTACAAACAGTCTACGGGTGATCGAGCTGAGAGTTGGCCGGTTAGCAACGAATCGTTACGGCGCGTTACGTGAGCAGCGTCCGGAGTTGCTCGGCATCGCATTGTTTGAGCGTATCGGACAGCCGATTGGCTGAGTAGTCGCTTCCCAGATGAAATCCGGAGAGTCTCGCTCACGTGTCATCCGGCGGCCGAATGGGGGGCAGGCCTATCCTCGTGTCGAGAAATGGCTTCTACGTGAATGGTGGTGAATTGAGTCGAAGATTCCGGCCCGCAATTGAAGGGAATTCGACAGATGCGGTCAGTCCTGAGCGAATGATCTTTTCGTTCATCCCGGACGTCGATCCGAAGCTCACCTATGCGGATGTTGCTGCCGACCGTAGGTGTTGATGCTTCTGGCGAAGTAACACTCGCTGAATGCTTCAGTGGAGAATTGTAAAGTATCCCGAAATATATTTTCCGGAAAGTCGATGCGAAATGACGGCGGCGAGCATTGTGGTTGAACGATAACATTGAGTTGGGGGGAGACTGGAAAGGAAATTTACATCGATCAAATAGTGAGTGGCTTGTCGTGAACATGGCGGGGAAGTCCAGATCTGTTCAATCACCGGCTCAAATTCAAGCGTCACGGTTTTCCGCTACGATGTCTGACCTGCGTCAGGACCGTCTCTTGACGGATGTCGTGTTGTCCCGTGGCAGACATCGGCAGGGCGGATTTAATGGCACCGGATACGCGCGGGACGAGAGTCAACGTGTTGGCTCCCGGGTGAGGCATGCTTGTGAAAATTGGACATGTCCACCTCAAGGGGGCGACGAATGTGGCACACTTGCCCGTGGCCTCATGGATCCTGCTAAAACGTGGTTTCTCCTTCCTCCGAGTCTCTTCTCCCCCGTTCGCCTACGTCGAAAGACGAGGTACTGTCGATTTCCGTAGTGACCTTTCACTCCGATGCGGCGATGCTCGTGCAGACCTTCTCGAGCCTGCTCGCCGCATGCCGCGAATTGCGCGAGAAGCGCCCTGGGCTTGCCGTTCGTGTATTTTTGATCGACAACGGCGGGGACATGGCAACACTGACAGCCACTCGAAATACCTTTCTTGACGCGGGCCTTGAATGCAGCGTGCTGACAGGTCACGGCAACATCGGTTATGCACGGGGACATAATCTGTCGATCGGCGTGGTTGGGGGTGACTATCATCTCGTCCTCAATCCCGATATCGACATGGCTCCCGATGCATTGGACCAAGCGCTTGACTTTCTCGACTCGCATCCGGACGCCGGATTGCTGACGCCGCGCATCGGCGATGAGAGAGGGGACATTCAGTATTTGTGTCGCCGTTTCCCGGTCTTATTCGATCTTTTCGCACGGGGTTTTTTGCCTGCTCGTATCCGGCAGCTTTTCCATGACCGCCTCGCCCACTACGAAATGCGCGACGTGATCAACGATCACGACATCGTCTGGGATCCACCCATCGTCAGCGGCTGCTTCATGCTGTTCCGCACCGAAGTGCTGAAGAAACTGGGCGGTTTCGACCCGCGCTATTTCCTCTACTTCGAGGACTACGATCTCAGCCTGCGGACGCACGATGTCGCGCGCGTCGCGTATGTGCCGTCGGTCCGCGTGATCCATCACGGCGGCGGCGCGTCCCGCAAGGGCTTCGCCCACATCCGCATGTTCGCTGCGTCGGCGTTCAAGTTCTACAACCGTTTCGGCTGGAGGCTGTGGTGACCCATCTCGTCGTGACCGGTGCGAACGGCTTCGTCGGCCGCGCGGTATGCCGCCGCGCGCTGGAGGCCGGGCATACCGTGACCGCCCTGGTGAGGCGTCCGGGCGCAACCATCGAAGGCGTGCGTGAATGGGTGCACGACGCAACCGATTTCGAAGGCCTCGACGAGGGATGGCCAGCGGATCTTGCAGCCGACTGCGTCATTCATCTCGCGGCACGCGTGCACGTGATGCGCGACGAGTCGCCAGACCCCGACGCCGCATTCGACGCGACCAACGTCGCCGGTACCTTGCGTCTCGCTAAAGCCGCGCGCCAGCATGGCGTGCGCCGCATCGTTTACGCGAGCAGCATCAAGGCGGTCGGCGAGAGCGACGGCGGGGTACCGCTGTCGGAAGCGGCGAGTCCCGACCCGCAGGATGCCTACGGCCGCTCGAAGCTGCGCGCGGAGCGGCAGCTGGCACAGTTCGGTGCGGCGAACGGGCTCGACGTCGTGGTCGTTCGGCCGCCGCTGGTTTACGGTCCGGCGGTGCGTGCGAACTTCCTGCGCATGATGGACGCAGTTGCGCGCGGGATGCCGCTGCCGCTCGGTTCCATCCCGGCACGCCGCAGCATCGTCTACGTCGACAACCTGGCCGACGCACTGCTGCAATGCGCGATCGATCCACGCGCGGCCGGAGAATGCTTCCACGTCGCCGACGACGACGCGCCGTCGGTCACGGGCCTGTTGCGCCTGGTCGGCGACGCGCTCGGCAAGCCGGCGCGGCTGATCGCCGTCCCGTCCGCCGTGTTGCGGGCGCTCGGCGCATTGACCGGCCGCCGCGCGGCGATCGACCGCCTGACCGGCAGCCTCCAGCTCGATACGGGCCGGATCACGCGCGTGCTCGACTGGCATCCGCCTTATACGACAAGACAAGGCCTCGAAGCGACGGCCGCATGGTATCGTTCGCGCAACACACAACAATAATCGCCATGTTTCTCCCGATATCCACGTGGCCCGAAGCGGCCGCGGTGGCGCTGGCCGCAGCCATCGCGTCCACGGCCATCCTGCGCATGCTGCTCGCGACCGGCCTCGCGTGGCGCCTTGCCACCGACATTCCGAACGACCGTTCGCTCCATACGCTGCCGACGCCGCGCGTCGGCGGATGGGGCATCGTACCGGTCTGCGTCGTTGCGCTGCTCGCGCTGGCGCCGCACTTGTGGCTGATCGCCGTCGCCGCCGCCGGACTCGCCGCGATGTCGCAGATCGACGACCGGCGCGGGCTGCCCGCCCGCGTGCGGTTCTCGGCGCACCTCGCGGCGGTCGTCGCGCTGATCGCCGTGTTCCCGGCCGACGCACCGTGGTGGCTGCTGGTCGGCATCGGCTTCGCGATGGTGTGGCTGACGAACCTGTACAACTTCATGGACGGCGCCGACGGCCTCGCGGGCGGCATGGCGCTGTTCGGCTTCGGCGCATATGCGGTCGCGGCGCTGACCGGCCCGATGCCGTCACCGGATCTGGCCGTGGCCGGCTCGGCTGTCGCCGGCGCCGCGCTCGGCTTTCTGCTGCTGAACTTCCATCCGGCCCGGCTGTTTCTCGGCGATGCGGGTTCGATTCCGCTCGGATTCCTGGCTGGTGCGCTCGGCTATTGGGGCTGGCGGGCCGGCGTCTGGCCGATCTGGTTCCCGGCGCTGGTGTTCGCGCCCTTTATTGCCGACGCATCTGTAACACTTTTGAGACGTCTGTTACGTGGCGAAAAGTTCTGGCAAGCGCACCGGGAGCATTATTATCAAAGGATGGTCCGGGCGGGCGTAGGTCACCGTCGGACCGCTCTTTATTGGTACCTCATCATGCTCGCGGGCATAATCGTCGCCGTGTGGGCAAAGGGCCGCCCGGAACTGCAGCAGTGGCTGTCGTTCTTCGCGTGGTACGGCGTCCTGGCATGTATCGGACTGGTAATCGACATGCGCTGGCGCCGGTTTCAGTCGGCCGCCGAAAATAACTCTTGAGGTTTCCTGCCGATGTTGCGATCCAAAGCATCATGGCTTTCGCTGAGCGCTTTCCTGTTTGACCTGACGGCGGTCACCGCCGCGTGGTTGTTCGCCTATCTCGTCCGATTCAACGGCAGCGTTCCGTCCGATTTCATGGGCGGCGCGCTGACGGCGCTCGTCTGGGTGCTGCCGGTCTACGCGCTGATGTTCCACGTGTTCGGCCTGTATCGCGGCCTGTGGGTGTTCGCGAGCCTTCCGGACCTGGTTCGGATTTCGAAGGCGGTGATTGGCGGCGGCGTGATCGTGATGATCGGCGCCGTGATGTTCCAGCCATCGCCGATCATCCCGCGTTCGGTGCTGCTCGTGTCGCCGCTGATGCTGTTCCTCGCGATGGGCGGCGCCCGCGCGCTGTACCGCGCAACGAAGGAGTTCTACCTGTACGGCGGGCTCGTCGGGCAGGGCAAGCCGGTGCTCGTGCTCGGCGCCGGCACGGCCGGCGCGAGCCTCGCGCGCGAACTGTCGCGGTCGGGGGAATGGCGTCTGGTGGGCCTCCTCGACGACGATCCGACCAAGCAGGGGCGCGAGATCTACGGCTACAAGGTGCTCGGCTCGTTCAACGACCTGAAGCACTGGACCGATGCGATGAAGGTCGAATACGCGATCATCGCGATTCCGTCGGCATCCGTTGAAACACAGCGCCGCGTTGCGACATTGTGCGTGCGCGCCGGCGTGAAGGCGATGGTGCTGCCGTCGCTGACCGCGCTGATGCCGGGGCAGGGGTTCCTGTCGCAGGTGCGCAATATCGATCTCGAGGACTTGCTCGGACGCGATGCCGTCACGATCGACACGCCGCACGTCGAGGCGCTGCTGCGCGGCCGCGTCGTGATGGTAACCGGCGCGGGCGGTTCGATCGGTTCCGAGCTGTGCCGGCAGATCCTACGTTTCAAGCCGGCGCAACTGGTCGCGTTCGATCTCTCCGAATATGCGATGTACCGGCTCGCCGAGGAACTGCGCGAGCGCTTCCCCGACCAGCCTGTCGTACCGATCATCGGCGACGCGAAGGATTCGCTGCTGCTCGACCAGGTGATGTCGCGCTATGCGCCGCATATCGTTTTCCACGCGGCCGCGTACAAGCACGTGCCGCTGATGGAGGAGCACAACGCGTGGCAGGCGCTGCGCAACAACGTGCTGGGCACCTATCGCGTCGCCCGCTCGGCGATCCGCCACAACGTGCGCCATTTCGTGCTGATTTCGACCGACAAGGCCGTCAATCCGACCAATGTGATGGGCGCGAGCAAGCGGCTCGCGGAGATGGCGTGCCAGGCGTTGCAGCAGACGAGCGAAGGCACGCAGTTCGAGACGGTGCGTTTCGGCAACGTGCTCGGCAGCGCCGGCAGCGTGATCCCGAAGTTCCAGCAGCAGATCGCGAAGGGCGGCCCGGTGACGGTCACGCATCCCGAGATCACGCGCTTCTTCATGACGATTCCTGAAGCGTCGCAACTCGTGCTGCAGGCGTCGAGCATGGGGCACGGCGGCGAGATCTTCATTCTCGACATGGGCGAGCCGGTCAAGATCGTGGATCTCGCGCGCGATCTGATCCGTCTCTACGGCTTCTCGGAAGGGCAGATCCGGATCGAATTCACGGGGCTGCGTCCGGGCGAGAAACTCTACGAGGAACTGCTCGCGGACGACGAGACGACCACGCGCACGCCGCATCCGAAGCTGCGGATCGCGCGGGCCCGGGAAGTGCCGGACCATCTGCTCGACGAGCTGTTGCCGTGGCTGATGCAGCACCGCGTGCTGAGCGACGACGAGGTGCGGCGGGATCTGCGGCGCTGGGTGCCGGAATATCAGACGACCGTCGCCCCGGTGCTGCAGAGCGTGCCGATGGCGCGAGCCGTATCGAACGAATGAGCGCTCGCGGACGCCGCCCACGTTGGCCCCGAGCATGAAAAAAGCGCCCCACGAGGCGCTTTTTTCGTTTTGGGTGCTGGACTCACTGCCCGCGTCTTTCCTTTCTCACCACCATCCACCGCGGCACCTTGAACCTGACGATGCTGAGATAAAGCCACACATACGTCAGCGCGAACAGCACGACAAAAACGAACAGGTGCACCGTGTGCCGCCAGAACAGCGTCGCCGGAATCACCGCAACGAGGCACAGCAGCCAAAGATAAGGCGACGTCAGCGAATTGCGCCGCGTGAGGTCGTGCGCATGCTTCGTCCCGACGGCCCAGCGCATCAGCCGCTTGTACACGAGCATATGAAGATGCACGCCGTCCGGAATCCCCGGCGACATCCCGCGGATGAACTTCTTCCGGTAGATCGAGAAACACGTCTCGAAGATCGGATACATGAACAGCAGCACCGGATACCACGCCGACACTTCGCGATTGCGCATCACCAGCATGATCGCGAGTTCGGCGAGCATGAAGCCGATGAAATACGCGCCGCCGTCGCCGAGGAAGATCAGCCCCGCAGGGAAATTCCACAGGAAGAAGCCGAGCACGGCGCCCATCATGATGATCGACGCCGACATCACGACCGGGTCGTTGACGTGGAATGCGACATACGCAAGCGACGCGAACATCATGAAGCTGACCATCGACGCGAGGCCGTTGAAGCCGTCGATGATGTTGATCGCGTTGGCCAGCGCCGCGACCGCGAGCACCGTGATGAACGCCGAAATGGCCACGTAGCCGAGCAGGAAGTCGAGCGGCGGCACGCTGATCCGCTTGACCGCGATGCCCAGCAGCCAGAACGCCAGCGCGGCCGCGCCCATCGTGCAGAGCAGCCGCGCGCGCGGCGACACGCGCTTGGTCAGGTCCTCGACGAGGCCCGACAGGAACGCCGGCATCCCGCACGCGACGATCCCGAGAATGCTGCCGGCGATCGTCGGATAGCGCCGCGACACGAGTAGCGCGGCAATGACGACCCCGGCGAGGATCCCGATGCCCCCGACACGCGGCACCGGCCGTACGTGGAATTTCTGCACGCCGGCCAGGTCGCTGTCGACCGAGAATTTCTCGTGCAGATGCGCATAGCGCACGATGAACAACGTGACGAGCAGGGAGACGATGAAGCCGGACGCGAAGCTGAGCATGGGATCGCTCGAAAAATGGACAGCGGATTATACAAAACCGCGGGGGTTCCCCTCCTGCCATTTCCAGTGGTCGGCGCACATCTCGTCGATCCCGAGCGTCGCGCGCCAGCCGATGAGGTCGGCCGCGGCCTGCGGATTCGCGTAGCACTCGGCGATGTCGCCCGGGCGGCGCGCGACGAGTTCATACGGCACCGGGCGGCCCGACGCCTTCTCGAACGCGCGCACGACTTCCAGCACGCTGTAGCCCTGGCCGGTGCCGAGGTTCACGACGAAGCTCGCATCGCGCTTCGCGAGCGCGTCGAGCGCGGCGATGTGCCCCTTCGCGAGATCGACGACGTGGATGTAGTCGCGCACGCCGGTGCCGTCCGGCGTCGGGTAGTCGGAGCCGAACACGCGCAGCTTCTCGAGCTTGCCGACCGCGACCTGCGCGACGTACGGCATCAGGTTGTTCGGGATGCCGGCCGGATCCTCGCCGATCAGCCCGCTCGCATGCGCGCCGACCGGGTTGAAGTAGCGCAGCGTCGCGATGCGCCACGACGGGTCCGATACCTCGAGATCGCGCAGGACCTGCTCGGCGATCAGCTTCGACTGGCCGTACGGGTTGGTGGCCGACAACGGGAACGATTCGTCGATCGGCGAGCGCTCCGGCACGCCGTACACGGTCGCCGACGAGCTGAACACGAACTGCCGGACGTTGCGCTCGCGCATGATCTTGAGCACCGAGAGCAGCCCGCCAAGGTTGTTCTGGTAATACTCGAGCGGCTTCGCGACCGATTCGCCGACCGCCTTGAGCGCCGCGAAATGGATCGTGCCCGTGATCGGATGCGCGTCGAACACCTTCGCGAGCGCGGCTTCGTCGCACACGTCGACCTGGTGGAACGCGGGCGTCCTGCCGGTGATCCGCTCGATGCGCCGGACGGACTCGGCCTTGCTGTTGACGAGGTTGTCGACGATCACGACATCGTAGCCGTTGTCGAGCAGCTCGACGGCCGTATGCGAGCCGATATAGCCCGCACCGCCGGTAACGAGGATGGTGCCTTTAGCGGTCATGCTGATGCGCTCCTTCAGAGTGTGATGCCGGTCAATGTATGAATGGTCTGCCGGTAGCGTTCGACGACTTGCTGCTCGTCGAATTCCGCGCTCACCTTGCGGCGGCCGCACGCGCCCATCGCGTCGCGTCCGGCGGTCCCGAGTTCGATCATGCGGATCAGCTGCTCCGCGAGGCTCGCACTGTCGCGCACGCGGCACAGGAAGCCGGTTTCGCCGTCGGCGACGACGTCGCGGCAACCCGGCACGTCGGTCGCGACGATCGGGCGGCCCATCGCGGACGCTTCCATCAGCGTGCGCGGCACGCCCTCGCGGTACGACGGCAGCACGACGCAGTCGGCCGCCGCGATGTGCGGGCGCACGTCGTGCGCCTCGCCAAGATACTCGACGACGCCTTCGCCGACCCACGCGTCGACGTCCGCGCGGCCGATCGCGCTCGGATTGTCGACGCCGAGCGGCCCGAGCAGCTGGAAGCGCGCGTCCGGGTAGCGATCCCGCACGACGCGCGCGGCCTCGACGTATTCGCGCACGCCCTTGTCCCACAGCAGCCGGCCGATCAGGATGAACACGGGGCCACGGCCGGCGGGCAGCGGCACCGGCGCGAACTGGTCGAGATCGACGCCTTCGCCGTGCAGCAGCCGCGCGCGCTCGGGGTGCGCGAGCAGCTGCTCGTCGGTGAAGGTCGCGAGATCGTCGCGGTTCAGGAACCAGACTTCACGCGGAAAGCGGAACGCGAACCGGTACAGGCGCTTCGCGACGCTCGCCGCACGGCTTTTCTGGATGAACACATAGCCGAGGCCGGTCGTGACCGCGATCGACGGCACGCGCGCGAGCCACGCGGCGATCGACCCGTAGATGTTCGGCTTGATCGTGTAATGGAACACGAGATCGGGCTCGAGCGCGCGGTAATGGCGCACCAGCGCGGCAAGCGTGCCGAGATCCTCGCGCGGGCTCGTGCCTTTCGACGCGACGGCGAGCGCGACGTAGCGGCAGCCCATCTGCTCGAGCAGCGGCACCGTGCGGTCGTGCGGCGCGATCACGATGACCTCGGCGCCGCGGGCGACGAGCGCACGGATCAGCCCGTGGCGGTACGTGTAGATCGCCCAGGCCGTGTTGCAGACGAGCGCGATGCGCAGCGAGGAGGTAGCGGACATGAAAAAAAGCAAAAAATAAAGCGTCGAAAATGCCGGAGGCGGGCTACGCGGACGGCCGCGCCGCGAACAGCGTCTGCTTGATCCGCTGCAGCGTACGGTACGGCGTCACGAAATGCAGCAGGTTCTTGGCGAGGCCGGCCCAGTCGTACGGGTTCAGCACGTTGAAGTGCCGCAGCAGCAGCGATAGCGTCGATATCAGCTGGCGGCGGCGCTTGGTCGCGCTGATCCCGCCCTCGTTGAGCTCGTAGTAGAGGCCGAGCTCGGGCAGGTTCGCGCAATCGTAGCGTTGCATTAACCGTAAAAAAAGATCGAGATCCTCGGCCGCGCGATACTTCGCGCGGTAATTGCCGACTTCGCGCACGGCGTCGATGCGCAGCATGACCGACGGATGCACGAGCGGCGAGCGCAGGAAGCGCGTGCGGCGCAGCGTGCGCGGGTCGGCGGGCGGGGTCAGCATGAAGCGCGGCTCGCCGGCACGCGACACGACCTGGGTCCACATGCCGACGCAGGCCACGCGCGGGTGCGCATCGAGATACGCGCGCTGCTTCGCGAGGCGCCGCGGCGCGGCGAGGTCGCCGGCGTCGATGCGGGCCGCGAAGCGGAAGCCGCGCGCCGCGAGCGCGTCGATGCCGGCCTCGAGCGCGCGCTCGATGCCGCCGTTGCGCGGCATGCGCAGCACCTCGACCGCAAGGCCGGGCAGGTCGGGCGCCACGATCGGCGGCGTGCTGCCGTCATCGACGATCAGCACGTGCACCGGCGCGTCCTCGCGAAACGACGCGAGGGTGCGCACGACGTCGTCGTGGCCGTTGTAGGCCGGCATCAGCACGGCCACGTCGTCGAGCGGGGGCGGGCAATCGGGAGACGTCATGGGCGCAGCTTGAAACGAATGTAATAAAAATTAACGGCGGCGGCGGCGAGATAGCCGGCCGCCAGCCCGACGAGCGCGCCGTACAGGCCGAGCCGGGGGATGGCGAACACGTTGACGAGCGCGGCGATCGCGAGCGCGAGCACCCATTTCGCCAGCAACACGAATTTTGCTTGATATTTGAGAACGATAAGATTGCCTATCGCCTCGATGCCGGCCGGCACGGACAGCCAGACCGCCCAGCGGAAGATGTCGACCGACGCCTCGTAGCCGCGGCCGAACACCTTGCCGACGATGAGCGGCGCGGCCGCGTCCAGCACCAGCGCGCCGGCCGTCATCAGGCCGGCGGTCATCGCGATCAGCCGGACGATGTTGCGGCGCAGCCGCGCGACGTCCTGCACGCGGTACACGAACGCGGGCGCGATGGTCTGCGCGAGCATCAGCGCGAGCGTGATCCAGTTCTCGTTGAGCTGCTGGGCCGCCGAGTAGCGGCCGAGGTCGGCGAACGACACGTGACGCTCGAGCATCAGGCGGTCGAGCTTCAGGAACAGGTACATGCAGATCAGGCCGAGCCAGAACACGGTGCCGGCGGTGGCAAAGTGCCTGAACAGCGGTTTGTCGAACGTCCAGCCGAGCGCGCCGCCGTTACGATGGCGGAAGTAGAGGAGCAGCGCGAAGCCGATCACGGCGGCCTCCAGCGCCCACAGCCACGCGAAGCGGGCAGGGCCGGCGGCCGCACGGACCAGCAGCCAGACGAGCAGCGCCTTCGCCAGCGCGGTGAGCATGCTGGTCACGAGCTGCGGCTTGCTGTAGGTCAGGCTCTGCAGCCACGCGTTGATCACGCCGACGAACGGCTCGCGGAACACCATCGTGACCGCGAGGCCCGCGAGCATCGCGCCGACCAGCGGGTCGAACGCGCCGGCGCCGATCGCGATCCAGGTCGCGACGAGCGCGATGGCGGACACGCCGATGCGCAGCACGAAGGCGCTGCCGAGCACCGCGCCGAGTTGCGCGGGCGGGCGCTGGACGATGGTCGGAACCAGGATTTCGGCGCCGCACACCCAGGTGAGCGGCGCCAGTACGAGGAGAAGCGTATTCGCATACTGCCATTTGCCGAACACGTCCGGCCCGAAATAACGGGCCAGAAGACCGCTGATCGCGATCGCGACGCCGATCTGCGTGAGCCGTTCGAGCCCCAGCCAGACGAGATTCGCGACGGCCTTCGCGACGTCCGGGTTGCCGAATCGCTTCAGCATGCGGGGCAGCCGCGCGAGCGGGAGGCGGCCGGCAGGGCGCCCGAAGGCGGCGGGTTGGCGGCGGCGGAGCGGCTAGGCATTAAAATGGACAAAATACGCGTCATCAAAACCCGCGATTATAAGTGGGATCGGGGCCGCTCCAGCCGTCCCGTTCCTTGTTCCGCAAGGCCCGCATGTACGATGGCCGGCATGCGCGAAAGGCGGCCAGATTATTTTCCATGCACGCAACCCAGAGAGAATCGATGATCTCCCAATCCATCTTCAAGGCATATGACATTCGCGGTGTGGTCGGCAAG
>NZ_QTQM01000018.1:0-131363 GCF_003854225.1 Burkholderia sp. Bp8986
TGCGAAGCAACGTGACAACCCTCTTTGCCTGATGACCATAGCGAGTCGGTCCCACCCCTTCCCATCCCGAACAGGACCGTGAAACGACTCTACGCCGATGATAGTGCGGATTCCCGTGTGAAAGTAGGTAATCGTCAGGCTCCCTAAGCCAGAAACCCCCGCCCGAAAGGCGGGGGTTTTTGCATTTGCAGCAAAGAAATACGCGATCTCAGGCCGTCGAATCTCTCCCGTTTGTTGCTCAAGCCGCAACGCATATCCACTTTCCATCCTCCAGGACCATTCGCCCGCCTGTTCGCTTCTATCTTCGGTCAATAATCGACTCGCGCGAACTCGGCGAAGCCGCTGGCCTGGCACCATTCATACCCGCTCCACATCGTCGCACCGACTTTTCAAAGTTCGTCCCGTATCGATATTCGCCGTCCGCCGCCTCCGCTTTTTAGCCAAATAGGCCGGAAACTCGTGCGAAATGACGCCTTATTCGGCGTGGCCACGTAGAATTTGCGAATCTCCACCCCAGTAGCATCCAGAACGATGAACGCCGCCACTCAGATAGCTCGGGCCGTATGCCCGCACGATTGTCCGGACACGTGCGCAATGCGTGTGACCGTCGAAAACGGTCGGGCGATCAAGGTCGCGGGCGATCCCGACCATCCGCCGACGCAAGGCGTGCTGTGTACGAAAGTCAGCCGATACGCCGACCGCGTTCATCATCCCGACCGACTCACTGTTCCCCTCAAGCGCGTGGGCGCGAAGGGGGAGGGGCGCTTCGTGCCGATCAGCTGGAGCGAAGCATTCGACGAGATCGGTCGTCGTCTCGGCGAAATCGCCGCGCGCGCGCCGGAGGCGATCCTGCCGTACAGCTACGCGGGAACGATGGGGCTCGTGCAGGGCGAAGGCATCGCCCAGCGGTTCTTCCATAAACTCGGTGCGTCCCGGCTCGAGCGGGCCATCTGCGCGGCGGCCGGCGCAGCAGGGCTGCGCTATACGTATGGCGGAAGCGTCGGCATGCATCTCGAGCATTTCGAGGAAAGCGAGTTGATCCTGATCTGGGGCGCCAACCCGATCGCCTCCAGCCTGCATTTCTGGACCCGTGCGCAGGAAGCCAAGCGTCGCGGCGCCCGTCTCGTCGCAATCGATCCCTACCGCTCGCTGACGGCAGAGAAATGCCATCAGCACATCGCATTGAAACCGGGCACCGACGGAGCGTTCGCGCTCGGCATGATGCATGTGCTGATCACCGAGGATCTGCTCGATCACGACTACATCGCACGCCATACGCTCGGCTTCGATGCGCTCAAGGCGCGAGCCCTGTCCTATCCGCCGGAGCGTGTCGCGCAAATCTGCGGCATCGAGGCGTCGGAACTGATCGAACTCGCACGTCGTTACGGCGCGACCCGCAAGGCATCGATCCGCCTCAATTACGGCATGCAGCGCGTGCGCGGGGGCGGCAACGCCGTGCGCGCGATTGCGAGCCTGCCTGCGCTGACGGGCGCGTGGCGCGACCGGGCCGGCGGGCTGCTGCTGTCGTCGTCGGAATCTGCACCGGTCAATCAGGCGGCGCTGCTGCGCCCCGATCTGATGCCCGGCTGGCCGGAGAAACTGCCGCGCATCATCAACATGAATGCCATCGGCGATGCACTGCTGCATCCGGGCGACGCGACTTTCGGGCCGAAGGTCGAAGCAGTGATCGTCTACAACTCGAATCCGGTTGCGGTTGCCCCCGACTCGTCGAAAGTCGCCGCCGGGTTCGCGCGCGAAGACCTGTTCACGGTCGTTCTCGAGCACTTCAAGACAGATACCGTCGACTTCGCCGACATTGTGTTGCCGGCCACGACGCAGCTCGAGCATCTCGACGTCCACAAGTCGTACGGCCACACCTATGTGATGGCGAATCTGCCGGCGATTCCGCCGGTCGGCGACGCACGACCGAACACCGAAATCTTTCGCGGCATCGCGCGCAGCATGGGGCTGGACGAGCCCGCGCTTTATCACAGCGACGAACAGGTCGCGCAGGCGGCGCTTCGCTGGGACGATCCGGCGCTCGACAGCGACTGGGAGACGTTGAAGCGTGCCGGCTGGCTGAAGCTCAAGGTGGCGGACGCGCCTTTCGCGAATGGCGGCTTTCGCACACCGTCCGGCAAATGCGAGTTCTACAGCGCGCGACTCGAGCAGATGGGCATGGACCCGGTGCCCGATTACCTGCCGCCGTTCGAATCGGCGGAGGCGGCGCCTGAACTCGCCGCCCGCTACCCGCTCGCGATGATTTCGCCGCCGGCCCGACACTTCCTGAACAGCACATTCGTGAACGTGGACAGCCTGCGCAGCACGGAAGGCCAGCCGCATCTCGATATTCATCCGGCCGACGCCGATGCGCGCGGCATCGGGGAGGGCGACGTCGTACGCATATTCAACGACCGCGGATCGATGCAGGCGGTCGCAAGAGTGACCGATCGCGCGCGGGCGGGGCTCGTCGTCGGACTGTCGATCTGGTGGAAGAAATTGTCGGCGGACGGTCGGAACGCGAACGAAGTGACGAGTCAGGCGCTGACCGACCTCGGCAACTCGGCGACCTTTTACGATTGTTTGGTGGAAGTTGAGCGGACTTGACGGAACTTCCAGATATGATCGGACGAATGCGTTCGAAAGTTCGAAGTGGACATCTAACCCTGTTGTCTCAGGACGGGCGAGCCGCTACGATGCGTTTTAGCACGACCATTCGAAAATCAGTGAGGAGACGCGCGGTATGGATAAAATTTGGCTGAAATCGTACCCACCCGGCGTTCCAGCCGAAATCGACGCGTCTCCATATCCTTCCGTCCCGGATCTCCTCGACGAGAGCTTCACGCAGTATCGCGACCGCAAGGCGTTCGTCTGCATGGGCAAGAGCATCACGTACGGCGAACTCGATGCACTGTCACGCCGGTTCGGCGCGTGGCTGCAGTCGCGTGGCCTGAAGCGCGGCGCACGCGTCGCGCTCATGATGCCGAACGTGCTGCAGTACCCGGTGGCGATCGTTGCCGTGCTCCGCGCGGGCTACACCGTCGTCAACGTCAACCCGCTCTATACGCCGCGCGAGCTCGAACATCAGCTGAAGGACAGCGGGGCCGAGGCGATCGTCATTCTTGAGAATTTCGCGTCGACGTTGCAGGCCGTTATCGCCAATACCGACGTCAAGCATGTCGTGGTCGCGTCGATGGGCGACCTGCTGGGCATCAAGGGCTGGCTCGTCAATTACGTCGTACGCAACGTGAAGAAGATGGTGCCGGCCTGGCAGCTCCCGTCGTTCACGCGCTTCAAGGCCGCGCTGTCCGAAGGGGCGCGGCAGACCTTCAAGCCGCCGAAGATCGGCCCCGACGACGTCGCGTTCCTCCAGTACACGGGCGGTACGACGGGTGTCGCGAAGGGCGCGACGCTGCTGCACCGGAACATCGTGTCGAACGTGCTGCAGGCCGGCGCCTGGCACCATCCCGCGCACGCGAAGTACCCGGAGGTGAAGCAATTCGTGACGGTTGTCGCGCTGCCGCTCTATCACGTGTTCGCGCTGACGGTCTGCGGCTTCCTGACGATGCGCACGGGCGGCATGGGCATCCTGATTCCGAATCCGCGCGACATCGGCGGCATGATCAAGGAGCTGAAGGGATACCAGATCTCGACGATTCCCGCCGTCAACACGCTGTACAACGCAATGCTGAACCATCCCGAATTCAACCAGCTCGACCTGTCGAAGCTCGTGATCGCCAACGGCGGTGGCATGGCGATCCAGGAAGGCGTCGCGAAGCGCTGGTACGAGAAGACCCAAACGGCGATCATCGAAGGGTACGGCCTGTCCGAAACGTCGCCGGTCGCGACCTGCAACCCCGTGACGGCGACCGAGTACAGCGGGACGATCGGCCTGCCGCTGCCGTCGACCGAAATTGCCATCCGCGACGACGCCGGCAACGACGTCGCGCTCGGCGAGCCGGGCGAGATCTGCATCCGCGGGCCGCAGGTCATGGCCGGCTACTGGAACCGCCCGGAAGAAACCGCGAAGGTCATGTTCGCGGACGGTTTCTTCAAGACCGGTGACGTCGGCGTGATGGACGCGCGCGGTTACGTGAAGATCGTCGACCGGAAGAAGGACATGATCCTGGTATCCGGTTTCAACGTGTATCCGAACGAGGTCGAGGACGTGGTGGCGTCGCACCCGGGCGTGTTCGAGGTGGCGGCGGTCGGCGTGCCAGACGAGCATTCGGGCGAAGCCGTGAAGCTGTTCGTCGTGAAGAAGGATCCGGCGCTGACCGACAAGGACATCCTCGCGTACTGCAAGGAGCGGCTCACCGGTTACAAGCGGCCGAAACTCGTCGAGTTCCGCACGGAGCTGCCGAAGACGAACGTCGGCAAGATCCTGCGGCGCGAGCTGCGCGACGGACGCGTGTAACACCCAAGTCGAACGAAGGAGCCCGGTCTGTGCCGGGCTCTTTTGCTTGTGGTGCGCATCAGGGCTGCCGCGCCATATCGGAACGGCGCGCGTTCGTCCGGGCGCGCCGCGGCGGGCGGAGCGCCCCGGTCGGGCCGCCCGCCGCCGACTCGATTCGAACGGGGCGGCACTTCGCTGCACGCCGGAGTCGGCAAATGGTGGCGTTCGTGTCGAGTCAGCATCGCGAACGATTCGTCGGCAAGAGTGCGTTACCCGGCGATCATTCCGCGCACACCGCACACCGCACACCGCACACCGCACACCGCACACCGCACACCGCTTCGCAGCCCCAAAAGAAAAGGCGCCCGAAGGCGCCTTCAAGATGCTGCGGCTTGTCAGGCAAGCGGATTAGAACTTGTGACGGATACCGACACGCGCTGCGACCTGGTTGCTGGTCGTCGACGGATCGAGACCGTTGATCGAAGCATGTGCCTGAACGACGTTGCCTGCCGAGTCGAGCGTGTTGCCCGATGCATGCTGGTACACGCCGATCACGTAGACGTCCGTGCGCTTCGACAGGAAGTAGTCGACGCCCAGCGAGCCCTGGTGGTACTTGGCTGCCGAGTTGCCGTCGATCTTGCTGCCTTGCGTGTAGTCGTACGCCGCACCGACGATCAATGCCGGGGTCAGCTGATACTTGAAGTTGATTTCGCCGTTGTTGAAGGTCGCGGTCTGGTTCACGAACGGACCGACCGAGAAGCCCTTGAACTTCGTGTTCGAGTACGTCGCGCCGATCGTCGCTGCGCCGAACGTGTATGCGCCGCCCGCACCGATGACCTGGTACGTGTTCGCGCTGTTCGCATACGCGCCGTAGACCGGCGACGACACGGCCGTCGCCGCAGCCGACGCGCCCGTATTGAACATGCCGCCGAAGTTCGCCGGCGTACGTGCGTTCAAGTAGCCGACACCCAACACCAGCGGGCCGTTGTTGTAACCGGCGCCGAGCGACCAGACCTGGTTCTTCGAGAACTGGCCGGCTTGACCGCCGAAGCTGTACAGGCCGCCGAACGAGAAGCCGCCGTAGGTCGGGCTCGTGTACTTGACCGCGTTGTTCACACGGTAAGCGTTGTTGAAGTTGTCGAGGTCGCCCGGGTGAGCGGCGATGTAGCCGCCCCACTGGTCGCCTGCCTCGAGCGGGCCGACGAAGTCGACGACGGAGTCGTACTGGCGACCCAGCGTGACCGTACCGTACTGGCTCGACAGGCCGACGTAAGCCTGGCGGCCGAACATCAGGCCGCCCTGGCCGAGCTTGCCGGAGTTGACGTCAAAACCGTTCTCGAGCACGAAGATCGCCTTCAGGCCGCTGCCCAGATCTTCGGTGCCGCGCAGGCCGAAGCGGCTGCCTTGCATCACGCCGCTTGCCAGGCCGTACAGATGGCCGCCCTTGGCGTTGTTGTTGAAGATGAAGCCTTCATCGATGATGCCGTAAAGCGTCACGCTGCTTTGCGCATGTGCAGCGCCAGCAAACGCGCCCAGCGCGACGAGCGCGAGAAGCGACTTTTTCATTAACGGATCTCCAAGAATCACTGAATTTTTTTGGCGGGGCGGATAGTTATGGTGTGTTGACGGGCCCCATCAACTTCGCAAGAAGTCGCACGTAATGTAGCAAAGCCGATTTTTCCGACAAAGCGAAATGCCGTGGCTCAAGGTTCCCATGTTTCCTTTATGCAACAATGGTTAAAATCACGGGTTAACCGCAATTTCCGCTGAATAATCAAGTCGGTTACGTAGCGGAGCACGTGCCGTTGCCGCCCGCGGCAGCGCACGCAGCCAGGAGAACAGGATGGTGTTGGACGAACTGATCAGCGAATTCGATCGCGGCCTGCGATCGCTGACCGGCATTAGCCGGATGAGCCGCCCGGTGCCCGCGCCGGCGGAGCCGCCGGCCGGCGAACTGACCCCCGCGGAGCGCACGCATGCCGCGGGGCTGATGCGCGTGAACCACGTCGGCGAGGTCTGTGCGCAGGCGCTTTATCAGGCGCAGAAGCTGACCGCGCGCTCGTCGTCGTCGAAGGCGATGTTCGAGGAAGCCGCGCGCGAGGAGGAGGATCATCTCGCGTGGACCGCGCACCGGCTGAAGGAACTCGATTCGCGTCCGAGCCTGCTCAACCCGCTGTGGTACGCAGGCGCGCTCGCGATCGGTGTCGTCGCCGGCACGCTGGGCGACAAGGTCAGCCTCGGCTTCATGGCGGAGACGGAGCGTCAGGTCGAGAGCCACCTCGACGGGCACCTGTCCGAGCTGCCGGCGACCGACACGGCGTCGCGCGCGATCGTCGAGCAGATGCGGCTCGACGAGGTGAAGCACGGCAAGGCCGCGACCGATGCCGGCGGGATCGAACTGCCGCTGCCCGCACGGATGCTGATGCGCGCCGCGTCGAAAGTCATGACGAGCACTGCATACTATCTGTGACATTCGGAGGTGGGCGGCGCATGACGCCGCCCACCTCCGTCACCCATCGATACCGCCCGTTTTTTCCGCGTTTTCCCGCCCCCGAAAGCCCCGTCCGCACGCCAGTCTGGCCCGCCTTTCTCACGTATCACCTTCACAAGTTGCACTAGCTCATTCATTTATAACGGTTTTTGGTATGAGGGGCCGCATGAGCATGTGCGCGTAAGTCCTTGTTCTAACTAACAAAATTCGTCAAAAAACCGGGCCGCTCCCTTGACCGTGCCAAACCCTTCCTCTAAAGTGGGAGACAGTGTGAGAAAGTGTATTTTTGTGTGATTTGGCGGGCTATTCGGGCTAAATTCTTGAGCGTTGAGCGGGTGCTTCGGTGCCCTGAACGGGAGAGCGGAAAGTGTTCCAAGGGGCGTCGGCGCTGACGCTCGATGCGAAAGGGCGGATGTCGGTGCCGGCTCGCTATCGCGAAGCGCTGCAAGGACAGGCAGAAGGACGGGTGACTGTGACCAAGCACCCGGACGGCTGCCTGTTGCTGTTTCCGCGCCCCGAATGGGAGGTATTCCGCGCCAAGATCGCCGCGCTGCCGATGGATGCACATTGGTGGCGGCGGATCTTTCTCGGCAATGCAATGGATGTCGATCTCGACAGCGCGGGCCGGATTCTCGTATCGCCCGAGCTGCGGATGGCGGCCGGACTGGAAAAGGAAGTCATGTTGTTGGGAATGGGTAGTCACTTCGAGCTGTGGGATTCGCAGACCTACATCGCGAAGGAGCAGGCAGCGATGGCGCAGGGCATGCCCGACGCGCTGAAGAATTTCACGTTCTGATTGCGGTGACGGAGACGCCCGCGATGGGAAACGAATTGCAGCATCGGACCGTGCTTCTGGACGAAGCGGTCGATTCGCTCGTGACGCGGCCGGACGGCATTTATGTCGACGGTACGTTCGGGCGCGGCGGTCACAGCCGCGCGGTGCTCGCGCGGCTGGCGGCGGCCGGCCGGCTGATCGCGTTCGACAAGGATCCGAGGGCGATCGAGACGGCGCAGCGCATCGAGGATGCGCGCTTCTCGATCGTGCATGACAGCTTTGCATCGATGCGCGACGCGCTTGCGGCGCGCGGCGTCGAGAAGGTGTCGGGTGTGTTGCTGGACCTGGGCGTGTCCTCGCCGCAGGTGGACGATCCGGCGCGCGGCTTCAGCTTTCGCGCGGATGGCCCGCTGGACATGCGAATGGATCCGACGCGCGGCGAGTCGGCGGCCGAGTGGCTCGCGCGGGCTTCGGTGCAGGAATTGACGGAGGTGATACGGGATTATGGGGAAGAACGGTTTGCTTTTCAGATTGCAAAGGCGCTTGTTGCTCGCCGGGCAGAGTCCGACCGTCTTGGGCCTCTCGACACCACGGGCGAGCTTGCCCAAATCGTGGGTAACGTCGTCAAAACCCGTGAGAAGGGCAAGGATCCGGCAACCCGCACCTTTCAGGCTATACGGATTCACGTCAATCAAGAGCTTGCGGACCTGCAAGTCGTACTAGACGC
Source organism: Burkholderia sp. Bp8986 (assembly GCF_003854225.1). Taxonomy (NCBI): domain Bacteria; kingdom Pseudomonadati; phylum Pseudomonadota; class Betaproteobacteria; order Burkholderiales; family Burkholderiaceae; genus Burkholderia; species Burkholderia sp. Bp8986. Next base: position 8,390 of record NZ_QTQM01000018.1, read on the forward strand.
GGCATTGTCGTTGCTGGAGCAAGGGGGGCGGCTGGTGGTCATCAGCTTTCATTCACTCGAGGACCGGATCGTCAAGCGATTCATGCAGGCGCACGCGAGCGCGCCTGCGGTCGATCGTCGCCTGCCGATCCGCGCCGTCGACCTCCCGAGCCCGCCGCTCAAGATCATCAGCCGCCAGTTTCCGAGCGAAGCGGAAGTTGCCGCGAATCCGCGCGCCCGGTCGGCCGTGATGCGCATCGCGGAGCGCGTCACGCCATGAGCCGCTTCAATATCTTCCTGCTGATCATCGTGATGGGCTGCGCGCTGTCGGTCGTCAACTCGACGAACCAGCAGCGCCAGATCTTCATCCAGCTGCAGCGCGCGCAGTCGCAGGAGCGTCAGCTCCAGCAGGACTACGCGCAGCTTCAATATCAGCAGAGCGCGCTGTCGAAGACGTCGCGTATCGAGCAACTCGCGAACGATTCGCTGAAGATGCAGGCGATCACGACGGGTCGCACCCAATACCTGACGCTGCCGCCGGGCGCCGTGAAGGCGATCGACGCACCGATTCCGGCTTCGGCCGAGACGGCCGCCAAGGGCGGGGGAGGCGCGCGATGAAGCCGGCACAAAAGCGCCAGGACGTGAAATTCTCGTCGAGCCCCGTGCTCGGCGTGCACCTGCCGATGTGGCGCTCGAAATTCGTCGTGTTCCTGCTGTTCATGGCGTTCGTCGCACTGGCCGCGCGGGCGTTCTGGATCCAGGGGCCCGGCAACGCGTTCTATCAGAAGCAGGGCGAAAGCCGCTACCAGCGCACGATCGAGCTGCCGGCCACGCGCGGCAAGATCCTCGACCGTAACGGGCTCGTGCTCGCGACGAGCCTGCCCGTGCGCGCGATCTGGGCGATTCCGGATGCGGTGCCGGACGATCTCGGCGCGGACAAGGTCAATCAGCTCGGCAAGCTCCTCGGCATGACGCCGAAGGAACTGCGCGTGAAGCTGTCGGAAGACAAGGGTTTCGTCTACGTGAAGCGCCAGGTGCCGATCGACATCGCGGACAAGGTCGCCGCGCTCGACATCCCCGGCGTCTATCAGCGCAACGAATACAAGCGCTTCTATCCGGAGGGCGAGATCACCGCTCACCTGATCGGCTTCACGAACGTCGAGGACGAAGGGCAGGAAGGCGTCGAGCTCGGCGACCAGAAGATGCTGTCCGGCACGTCCGGCGTGCGCCGCGTGATCAAGGACCGGATGGGGCACATCGTCGAGGACGTCGCCGAGCAGATTCCGCCGCACAACGGGACAGACGTCGACCTGTCGATCGACAGCAAGATCCAGTACATCGCGTATGCGAACCTGAAGGCCGCCGTCGAGAAGTTCAAGGCGAAGGCCGGCGCGGCGATGGTGGTCGACGTGCGTACCGGCGAGGTGCTCGCGCTCGTCAACTATCCGACGTACAACCCGAACGACCGTTCGCGCATGACGGGCGAGCAGTTGCGCAACCGGATCATGACCGACGTGTTCGAGCCGGGCTCGATCATGAAGCCGTTTACGGTGTCGCTCGCGCTCGACCTGCACCGCGTGACGCCGAACACGCTCGTCGAAACGGGCAACGGGCATTTCGTGCTCGACGGCGCGCCGATCACCGACGACGCGGGTTTCGGCACGCTGACGGTCGGCGGCGTGATCCAGAAGTCGAGCAACATCGGCGCGACGAAGATCGCGATGACGATGCGGCCCGAGGAAATGTGGAATATGTATACGAGCATCGGCCTCGGTCAGGCGCCGAAGGTCGGGTTCCCGGGCGCGGTGGCCGGCCGCCTGCGTCCGTGGAAGAGCTGGCGGCGCATCGAGCAGGCGACGATGTCGTACGGCTACGGCCTGTCGGTGTCGCTGTTCCAGCTCGCGCGCGCCTACACGGCGATCGCGCACGACGGCGAGCTGATGCCCGTGACCATTTTCAAGACCGACCCCAATCAGCCGATCGTGGGCACGCAGGTGTTCAACCCGACCACCGCGCGCGAAGTGCGCGCGATGCTCGAGACGGTGGTCGCGCCGGGCGGCACGTCGCCGGATGCGGCCGTGCCGGGTTATCGGGTCGGCGGCAAGAGCGGTACCGCGTACAAGCATGAGGGTCACGGCTACACGCGCAAGTACCGCGCGTCGTTCGTCGGGATGGCGCCGATGCCGAATCCGCGCGTCGTGATCGCGGTGTCGGTCGACGAGCCGACCGCCGGCAGCCACTTCGGCGGCCAGGTGTCGGGCCCCGTATTCTCGGCGATCGCGGGCGACACGATGCGTGCGCTGAACGTGCCGCCGAACATGCCGATCAAGCAACTGGTCGTGTCCGACGACACGCCGGGCACGCCCGCCAAGACGGGCCCGCAAAAGCTCGCCGCCGGCGGCAGTGCGAAGCATATGATCGTATCCAGCACGACACGTAATTCACCAGGAGTTGTTCGATGAGCGCCGCTCGCAGTTCCCATCCGGCGCATCAGCAGATCGCGGCCGCGCTTGCGTGGCTGCGCCAGCATGTGGCCCCCGCGGCGCAACTGCATGCCGACACGCGCAGCCTGCAGGCAGGCGACGTGTTTCTCGGCTATGCGGTCGACGGGGCAGACAATCGCGCCTTCATTGCCGAGGCCGTCTCCCGCGGTGCGGCCGCCGTGCTGTACCAGCCGGAAGGCCTCGCAGCCGCGCCGGCCGCACCCGTCGCACTCGCAGTGCCGGCGCTCGACCAGCTGGCCGGCGAGATCGCCAGCGGCTGGTACGGCGACCCGAGCGACAGCCTGCTCGTCATCGGCGTGACCGGCACCAACGGCAAGACGTCGTGCACGCACTGGATCGCGGCCGCGCTGACGGCGCTGCACCAGCCGTGCGCGCTGATCGGCACGCTCGGCAGCGGCATGCCGGGGCAGCTGGTGCCGACCGGCTTCACGACGCCGGACGCGCCGCAGCTGCAGCGCAGCCTCGCGCAACTGCACGACGCGGGCGCAAAGGCCGTCGCGATGGAAGTGTCGTCGCACGCGCTGCACCAGGGCCGCGTGAACGGCACGGCGTTCGACATCGCCGTGTTCACGAACCTCACGCAGGATCACCTCGACTATCACGGCACGTTCGATGCGTACGAAGCCTCGAAGTCGAAGCTGTTCGCATGGCGCGGCCTGCGCGCGGCGGTCGTCAATCGCGACGACGCAGCCGGCCGCCGCCTGCTCGAGAAGCTGGCCGGCCGCGTGCGCACGATCGCCTACGGGATCGGCGACGTGCACGCAGCCGACGCCGATCGCGAGCTGGTCGCGCTCGACGTGCGCGCGACCGCCACGGGCACGGCATTCCGCCTGCGCTCGTCGTGGGGCGACGCGGACATCGAGGTCGGCACGCTCGGCACGTTCAACGTCAGCAACCTGCTCGCGGTGCTCGGCTCGCTGCTCGCGGCCGACCTGCCGTTCGACGCGGCGGTCGCGGAGATTGCGCGGCTCGAGTCCGTCAACGGCCGCATGCAGCGCCTTGGCGGCCGGCTGGCGAACGATGAACCGCTGGTCGTGATCGACTATGCACATACGCCCGACGCGCTAGAGAAGACGCTCGACGCGTTGCGCCCGATCGCGGCGGCGCGCGGCGGCCGGCTCGTCTGCATGTTCGGCTGCGGCGGCGATCGCGATGCGACCAAGCGTCCGCTGATGGGCGCGATCGCCGAGCGGCTCGCCGACGAAGTCGTCGTCACGAGCGACAACCCGCGCAGCGAGGATCCGCAGCGCATCATCGATCAGGTCATCTCGGGCATGACCGCGCCCGATCGCGCACGCCGCATCGAGGATCGCGCGAGCGCGATCCTGCAGGCCGTGCGCGGCGCCGCCCGCGAGGATGTCGTCGTGCTGGCCGGCAAGGGGCACGAGGCAACGCAGGAAATCATGGGCAAGAAGCGCACGTTCTCCGATCAGGATCACGCGCGGCTCGCACTCGCGGCACGCGCGACGCACGGCAAGGGAGGCGGCGAATGACGATGCTCAGTCTGGGCGAAGCCGCCCGCCTGATTCCCGGCGCCACCGTCCACGGCGATCCGGACACCACGTTCGAGCGCGTGTCGACGGACAGCCGCACGGTCGGCCCCGGCGACCTGTTCGTCGCGCTGAAGGGCGAGCGCTTCGACGCGCACGACTTCCTCGGCGACGTGGCCGCGCGCGGCGCGTCGGCGGCGCTCGTCGCACACGTGCCAGCGGGCCTCGCGATGCCGACGATCGAAGGCGGTGAAACGCGTGCCGCGCTCGGCGCGCTCGCGCACGGCTGGCGCAAACGATTCGCGCTGCCGCTCGTCGCGGTGACGGGCAGCAACGGCAAGACGACCGTCAAGGAAATGATCGCGTCGATCTTCGCCGCGGCGGTCGGTACCGACGCGCGGCTCGCGACGGCCGGCAACCTGAACAACGACGTCGGGCTGCCGCTGACGTTGCTGCGCCTGTCGACCGCGCATCGCCTCGCGGTAATCGAGATCGGCATGAATCACCCGGGCGAAACCGAAGTTCTGGCGCGCCTCACCGCGCCCACGGTCGCGCTCGTCAACAACGCGCAGCGCGAACACCAGGAATTCATGGCGACGGTCGAAGCCGTCGCGCTCGAACACGCGGCCGTGATCCACGCGCTGCCGCCGGACGGCGTCGCGGTGTTCCCGGCCGACGATGCGTACGCGGGCATCTGGCGCGTCGCGGCGACCGGCAACCGGATCCTCGATTTCGCACTGCACGACGCCGAACGGCAGAACGATGCGCAGGTCGTCGGTCGCCTTCACGGCGGCGAACTCGCGATCGACACGCCGGCGGGCGCCGTCACGGTGCGGTTGCGTGCGCTCGGCGAGCACAACGCGCGCAACGCGCTGGCCGCGACGGCCGCGGCGCTGGGCGCGGGTGTCGAACTGTCGGCGATCAAGCAGGGCCTCGAGTCGTTCGAACCGGTCAAGGGCCGGCTCCAGGTGAAGCAGGCGATCGCCGGCAGCCTCGCGGGCGCGACGGTCGTCGACGATACGTACAACGCGAACCCCGATTCGATGCGTGCGGCGATCGACGTGCTTGCTGCCCATCCGGCGCCGCGCGTGCTGGTGATCGGCGACATGGGTGAAGTCGGCGACGAAGGCCCGGCGTTTCACCGGGAGATCGGTGCGTATGCGCGCGAGCGCGGCATCGATGCGCTGTTCGCGCTCGGCGATGCGTCGCGCGATGCGTGCACGGCGTACGGCGAGACGGCCCGCCACTTCGGCGACGTCGGCGCGCTGGTGACGGCGCTGCTCGCGGCGGGCTATGGCGCGCGGGCGACGGTGCTCGTGAAGGGCTCGCGGTACATGAAGATGGAGCGCGTGGTCGACGCGCTGACGAACCAACCCGCGGCGGGCACGGTGCCCGCTGCACACTGAGTAGAAGGAAGGAAGCATGCTGCTGGCGCTGGCGCAATGGCTGCAGGGAGACGCAAGCTTTTTGCGCTTGTTCACGTACCTGACGTTCCGTGCGGTGATGGCTACCATCACCGCGCTCGGTATCGGGCTCGTGTGCGGACCGTGGGTGATCCGCAAGCTGACGCAAATGAAGGTCGGGCAGGCCGTGCGCAAGGACGGCCCGCAAAGCCATCTCGTCAAGTCCGGCACGCCGACGATGGGCGGCGTGCTGATCCTGATCGGCATCGCGGTCGCGACGCTGCTGTGGGGCGACCTGACGAACCGTTTCATCTGGATCGTGATGCTCGTCACGTTCGGCTTCGGCGTGATCGGCTGGGTCGACGACTACCGCAAGGTCGTCTACAAGGACCCGCGCGGGATGTCGTCGCGCGAAAAGTATTTCTGGCAGTCGGTGATCGGGCTGTTCGCGGCGGTCTACCTCGCATTCAGCGTGTCCGAGGCGAACAACGTGCGCGTGTTCGACCTGTTCATGGCGTGGGTGAGGAGCGGCCTGTCGATGGGGCTGCCGGCGCGGGCCGACCTGATGCTGCCGTTCCTGAAGTCGATCAGCTATCCGCTGGGCGTCTGGGGCTTCATCGTGCTGACGTATTTCGTGATCGTCGGCGCGAGCAACGCGGTGAACCTGACCGACGGCCTCGACGGGCTCGTGATCATGCCGGTCGTGCTGGTCGGCGGGTCGCTCGGCGTGTTCGCGTACGTGATGGGCAGCTCGGTCTATTCGAAATACCTGCTGTTCCCGCACATCCCGGGCGCCGGTGAACTGCTGATCTTCTGTTCCGCGATGGGCGGGGCGGGGCTCGCGTTCCTCTGGTACAACACGCACCCCGCGCAGGTGTTCATGGGCGACGTCGGCGCGCTGGCGCTCGGCGGCGCGCTCGGCACGGTCGCGGTGATCGTGCGCCAGGAAATCGTGCTGTTCATCATGGGCGGCATCTTCGTCGCGGAAACGCTGTCGGTGATGCTGCAGGTGTCGTGGTTCAAGTACACGAAGAAGCGTTACGGCGAAGGGCGGCGCCTGCTGAAGATGGCGCCGCTGCATCACCATTTCGAATTGTCCGGCTGGAAGGAAACGCAGGTGGTGGTGCGTTTCTGGATCATCACGCTGATGCTGTGCCTGTTCGGTCTGTCCACCCTCAAGCTGCGGTAAAGGAAAGGTAACAAGGATGTCTGGCGAGATGTTTGGAGATCGGCAGCGGCCGATGGTGCTCGTACTGGGGCTCGGTGAATCGGGCCTCGCAATCGCGCGGTGGTGCGCGAGGCACGGGTGCCGGCTGCGTATTGCCGATACCCGCGAGGCGCCGCCGAACCTTGCCGCGCTGCAGGCCGAAGGCATCGATGCGGAGTTCGTCGGCGGGCCGTTCACGCCCGCGCTGCTCGACGGCGGCGTCGAGATCGTCGGGCTGAGCCCCGGCCTGTCGCCGCTCGAACCGGCGCTGGCGGCGCTGATCGCGGCCGCGAACGAGCGCGCGATCGCGGTCTGGGGCGAACTGGAATTCTTCGCGCAGGCGCTGCGCGCGCTCGGCACGAGCGGCTACCAGCCGAAGGTGCTCGCGATCACCGGCACCAACGGCAAGACCACGACGACGAGCCTGACGGGCCTGCTGTGCCGGCGTTCGGGCAAGAAGGTCGCCGTCGCCGGCAACATCAGCCCGGCGATGCTCGACCGGCTCGCGGGCGCGATCGACGAGACGGCGCTGCCCGACGTCTGGGTGCTCGAACTGTCGAGCTTCCAGCTCGAGACGGCGCGCACGTTCGCACCCGACGCGGCCGCGATTCTCAACATCACGCAGGATCACCTCGACTGGCACGGCAGCTTCGACGCGTATGCGGCCGCGAAGGGCCGGATCTTCGGCGCGACGACGACGCGCGTGCTCAACCGCGACGATGCGGCCGTGATGAAGTTCGCGCCGGCCGCCGGCGCGGCCGATGCGGCGCGCACGGTCACGTTCGGGCTGAACGAACCGGTGCAGGACGGCGACTACGGGCTGTCGCGCGATAACGGTATCGCGTGGCTGGTCGAAGCGGTCGACCGCGACGCGCCGGACGAAACGACGACGACCCGCCGGCGCAAGCGCGACGGCGCGCATACGCCCGACATCGCGCAGAAGCGCCTGATGCCGGTCGACGCGCTGCGCATCCGCGGGCTGCACAACGCGGCGAACGCGCTGGCCGCGTTCGCGCTTGCGCGTGCGATCGACTTGGCCGCAGCGCCGCTGCTGCACGCGCTGCGCGAATACCGCGGCGAGGCGCATCGCGTCGAAGTGATCGCGACGATCGACGACGTGGACTACGTCGACGACAGCAAGGGAACGAACGTCGGCGCGACGGTGGCCGCGCTCGACGGGCTCGCGCAGAAGATCGTGCTGATCGCCGGCGGCGACGGCAAGGGGCAGGATTTCGCGCCGCTGGTCGCGCCGGTCGCGCGCTGGTGTCGTGCGGTGATGCTGATCGGCCGCGACGCGCCGGCGATTCGCGACACGCTCGCCGAAACCGGCGTGCCGCTCGCGGACCACGCGACGCTCGAAGGCGCGGTGCGTGCCGCCGCCGAGCTCGCCGAGCCGGGCGATGCGGTGCTGCTGTCGCCCGCGTGCGCGAGCCTCGACATGTTCAGGAACTACGCCCATCGCGCGGAGGTGTTCCGCGCGGCGGTGGATGAAGTCGCCATCGACAAAGGAGCGACGCCATGAGCTGGTCCGATCGCCTCGTCTCCCGTTTCAACGACCGGCGCGACACCGGCGGCAATGCCGCCGGCGGCCGCGTCGCGTCCGCCACGCGCGCTGCGACCGGCGGCCTCGCGAGCGTCGTCAACGGCGTGCGGCCGAGCCGCTCGCGGATGCTCGACTTCGACTACTCGCTGCTGTGGGTCGCGATCGCGCTGCTCGGGCTCGGCGTCGTGATGGTGTATTCGGCGTCGATCGCGATGCCCGATTCGCCGAAATACGCGTCGTATCACGATTACGCGTTCCTGATGCGCCACTGCGTGTCGCTCGTCGTTGCGTTCATCGCGGCGGTGATCGCGTTCCGCGTGCCCGTGTCGACCTGGGACAAATACGCGCCGCATCTCTTCCTGATCGCGCTGGTCGGCCTCGTGATCGTGCTGATCCCGCACGTCGGCAAGGGCGTGAACGGCGCGCGCCGCTGGATTCCGCTCGGCATCACGAACATGCAGCCGTCGGAAATCATGAAGCTCGCGGTGACGATCTACGCGGCGAACTACACGGTGCGCAAGCAGGAGTACATGCAGAGCTTCGCGAAAGGCTTTCTGCCGATGGCGTTCGCGGTCGGTCTCGTCGGCGCGCTGCTGCTGCTCGAGCCGGACATGGGCGCGTTCATGGTGGTCGCCGCGATCGCGATGGGCGTGCTGTTCCTCGGCGGCGTGAACGGCAAGCTGTTCGGCGGCCTGGTCGCGACGGCGGTCGGCACCTTCACGATGCTCGTATGGCTGTCGCCGTGGCGTCGCGAGCGGATCTTCGCGTATCTCGATCCGTGGGACGAACGGTATGCGCAGGGCAAGGCGTACCAGCTCACGCATTCGCTGATCGCGTTCGGCCGCGGCGAGTGGTTCGGCGTCGGCCTCGGCGGCAGCGTCGAGAAGCTGAACTACCTGCCCGAAGCGCATACCGACTTCATCCTCGCGGTGATCGGCGAGGAACTCGGCTTCGTCGGCGTGATGGTCGTGATCCTGCTGTTCTACTGGATCGTGCGCCGCGCGTTCGAGATCGGCCGCCAGGCGCTCGCGCTCGATCGCACGTTCGCGGGCCTGACGGCGAAGGGCATCGGTATCTGGTTCGGCGCGCAGACGTTCATCAACATGGGCGTGAACCTCGGCCTGCTGCCGACCAAGGGCCTGACGCTGCCGCTCGTGAGCTATGGCGGTTCGGGCATCCTGCTGAACTGTGTCGCGCTCGCGGTGCTGCTGCGGGTCGATTATGAAAATCGCGTCCTGATGCGGGGAGGGAAGGTATGACCTCCCTGCGTCAGGACGCGATTTCGGCGAAGGCTAACTTCGTGCGCGAAGCGTGCGAAGTTAAGCGTAGCGGCCGTAGCCAAAACGTTCGTTCATTCTTGCTGATGCGGGGAGGGAAGGTATGACCGCGTCGCGACGCACGCTGATGGTGATGGCAGGCGGCACCGGGGGCCACGTGTTCCCGGGGCTCGCGGTCGCGCACCGGATGGAAGCGGCGGGCTGGCGCGTCGTGTGGCTCGGCAATCCGGCCGGGATGGAAGCGACGCTCGTGCCGAAGCACGGCATTCCGATGGAATACGTGCGCTTCGGCGGACTGCGCGGCAAGGGCCTGAAGACCAAGCTGACGCTGCCGTTCAACCTGCTGCGCGCATGCTGGCAGAGCCTCGGCGCGCTGCGCCGCGTGCGGCCGGACGTCGTGCTCGGGATGGGTGGCTACATCACGTTCCCGGCGGGCGTGATGGCCGCGCTGTCGGGCCGTCCGCTCGTGCTGCACGAACAGAATTCGATCGCGGGCCTGACCAACAAGGTGCTCGCGAAACTGGCCAAACGCGTGCTCGTCGCGTTTCCCGGCGCGCTGCCGCACGCGGAATGGACGGGCAACCCGATTCGTGCGGAACTTGCGCACACGGAACCGCCCAAAGCACGCTATGCGTCGCGCAGCGGCCCGCTGAACGTGCTAGTCGTCGGCGGCAGCCTCGGTGCGGCCGCGCTGAACGAAGTCGTGCCGCGCGCGCTGGCGCTGCTGACGCCGGACGAGCGCCCGCGCGTCGTGCACCAGGCCGGCGCGAAGCACATCGACGCGCTGAAGGCGAATTACGAAGCGGCCGGTTTCGCGGCCGGCGAAGACGTGCGGCTCGTGCCGTTCATCGACGACATGGCGAGCGCGTACGCGGCGGCGGATCTCGTGATCTGCCGTTCCGGCGCGATGACGGTGTCGGAGATCGCGGCGGTGGGCGTGGCGGCGCTGTTCGTGCCGTTCCCGTACGCGGTCGACGACCACCAGACGACCAACGCCGCGTTCCTCGCCGATGCGGGCGCGGCGGTGCTGGTGCAACAACGCGACCTGTCGGCGGAACTGCTCGCCGACTGGCTGCGCGCCCAGTCGCGGGCGTCGCTCGCGGACATGGCGGAGCGTTCGCGCTCGCTGGCGAAGCCCGAGGCCACCGACGAAGTCGCGCGTGTCTGCGCGAAGGCGGCCGGCGCGAACCTGGAAAAATTGCAATGAAACACATCGTCAAACACATTCATTTCGTCGGGATCGGCGGCGCGGGCATGAGCGGCATCGCAGAAGTGCTCGTCAACCTCGGCTACGAGGTCAGCGGCTCCGACCTGTCGCGCAACGCGGTGACCGACCGTCTCGAGGCGCTCGGCGCGCGGATCGCGATCGGCCACGACGCGGCGAACATCGAGGGCGCGAACGCGGTCGTCGTATCGACGGCCGTGCGCTCGGACAACCCCGAGGTGCTGGCCGCGCGTAGCCAGCGCGTGCCGATCGTGCAGCGCGCGGTGATGCTCGCGGAACTGATGCGCCTGAAGCAGGGCATCGCGATCGCCGGCACGCACGGCAAGACCACGACGACGAGCCTCGTCGCGAGCGTGCTCGCGGCAGGCGGCCTCGACCCGACCTTCGTGATCGGCGGCCGGCTGATCAGCGCCGGCGCGAACGCGCGGCTCGGCACGGGCGACTTCATCGTCGCCGAGGCCGACGAGTCGGACGCGTCGTTCCTGAACCTGTATCCGGTGATCGAAGTCATCACGAACATCGACGCCGATCACATGGACACCTACGGCCACGATTTCGCGCGGCTCAAGCAGGCGTTCATCGAGTTCACGCAGCGCCTGCCGTTCTACGGCAGCGCGGTGGTGTGCGTCGACGATCCGAACGTGCGGCAGATCATCCCGTTCATCTCGAAGCCGGTCGTGCGCTACGGGCTGTCGCCGGACGCGCAGGTGCGCGCGGAAGACATCGACGCGCGCGACGGCCGCATGCATTTCACGGTGATCCGCGAAGGCCGTGCGCCGCTCGCGGTGGTGCTGAACCTGCCGGGCCTGCACAACGTGCAGAACGCGCTCGCGGCGATCGCGATCGCGACCGATCTCGGCGTGGCGGACGACGCGATCCAGCTGGCGCTCGCGGAATTCAACGGCGTCGGCCGGCGCTTCCAGCGCTACGGCGAGGTGCCGAGCGCGGACGGCGGCCAGTACACGCTGATCGACGATTACGGCCACCACCCGGTCGAGATGGCCGCGACGATCGCGGCCGCGCGCGGCGCGTTCCCGGGCCGCCGCCTCGTGCTGGCGTTCCAGCCGCACCGCTACACGCGCACGCGCGACTGCTTCGACGATTTCGTCAACGTACTGTCGACGGTCGACGCGCTGGTGCTGACGGAAGTCTATGCCGCGGGCGAAGCGGCGATCGCGACGGCCAACGGCGACGCGCTGTCGCGTGCGCTGCGCGCGGTGGGGAAGGTTGACCCGGTGTTCGTCGCGACGGTCGACGACGTGCCGGATGCATTGGCGAAGGTCGCGCAGAACGGCGACGTGGTGATCACGATGGGCGCGGGTTCGATCGGCGGCGTGCCGGCGAAGCTCGTGCAACACACTCAACAGAAGGCATGACATGAGCGGGATCGATCCGAAACGTTTCGGCAAGGTGGCGGTGTTGTTCGGCGGCGAATCCGCCGAGCGCGAGGTGTCGCTCACCTCGGGCCGCCTCGTGCTGCAGGGCCTGCGCGACGCGGGCGTCGACGCGCATCCGTTCGACCCGGCCGAGCGGCCGCTGTCGGCGCTGAAGGACGAAGGCTTCGTGCGCGCGTTCAACGCGCTGCACGGCGGCTACGGCGAGAACGGCCAGATCCAGGGCGCACTCGATTTCTACGGGATCCGCTACACGGGCAGCGGCGTGCTCGGCTCGGCGCTCGGCCTCGACAAGTTCCGCACGAAGCTCGTGTGGCAGCAGACGGGCGTGCCGACGCCGCCGTTCGAGACGGTGATGCGCGGCGACGACTACGCGGCGCGCGCGACGGACATCGTCGCGAAGCTCGGCCTGCCGCTGTTCGTGAAGCCGGCGAGCGAAGGCTCGAGCGTCGCGGTGCTGAAGGTGAAGACGGCCGACGCGTTGCCCGCCGCACTGTCGGAAGCGGCGACGCACGACAAGATCGTGATCGTCGAGAAGAGCATCGAAGGCGGCGGCGAATACACCGCGTGCATCGCCGGCGATCTCGACCTGCCGCTGATCAAGATCGTGCCGGCCGGCGAGTTCTACGACTACCACGCGAAGTATGTCGCCGACGACACGCAGTACCTGATTCCGTGCGGGCTGCCCGCCGAACAGGAAGCGGAACTGAAGCGCATCGCGCGCCGCGCGTTCGACGTGCTCGGTTGCACCGACTGGGGCCGGGCGGACTTCATGCTCGACGCCGCCGGCAACGCGTATTTCCTGGAAGTGAACACGGCCCCCGGGATGACCGACCACTCGCTGCCGCCGAAGGCCGCGCGCTCGATCGGCATCAGCTATTCGGAGCTGGTCGTGAAGGTGCTGTCGCTTACGCTCAACGACTGACGCAGGAACGGAACGACGTATGTGGAACAACGTTCGCCAACTCAACCTTGCCGCCAGCGCGCTGTACGCGCTGTTGCTGCTCGTGTTGGCGGCGGCCGGCTGCTACTGGCTGATCCAGCGTCCGACGTTCGCGCTGCGCGAAATCCGGATCGATGGTGACACCGAGCACATCAACTCGCCGACGGTGCGTGCGGGCGTGGTCGGCCGGCTGAAGGGCAATTTCTTCACGGTCGATCTCGACGCGGCGCGGGCCGCGTTCGAGCAGATGCCGTGGGTGCGCCACGCGAGCGTGCGCCGGGTGTGGCCGAATGCGCTGGCTGTCACGCTCGAGGAGTACAAACCGCTCGGGACCTGGGGCAGTGCGCAGCTCGTGAGCGTCGACGGCGAGCTGTTCACCGCGAACCAGGGCGAACTGGATCAGGAATTGCCCGCGTTCGACGGCCCGGAGGGCAGTGCGAAGGAAGTCGTCACGCGGTATCACGACTTCGCGAACTGGTTTGCGCCGCTGAAGGCGGCGCCGGAAGAAGTGACGCTGTCGGCGCGCTACGCGTGGACGGTGAAGCTGTCGAACGGCATGCAGGTCGAGCTGGGCAAGGAACGCAACAGCGAGTCGCTGCATGACCGGAGCCAGCGCCTCGTCGCCGCGTGGCCGGCTGTCACGGAGCGTTGGGGCAACGACATCGAGTACGCGGACCTGCGTTATCCGAACGGATTCGCGATTCGTGCGGCAGGCATGCGGTTCCTGACCGATACCGACAAGCGCAAGAAGTAACGAGAGATCACACGCAAGAGCACTTTATGAGCAAAGACTACAAGGATCTGCTGGTTTCCCTCGACATCGGCACGTCGAAGGTGGTGGCCATCGTCGCCGAGCTGAAGGGCGAAGGCCATTACGAGGTGATCGGCCTCGGCCAGAGCGAGTCGAAAGGTCTGAAGAAGGGCGTGGTGGTCAACATCGAGGCCACCGTGCAGTCGATCCAGCGCGCGCTCGAGGAAGCCGAGCTGATGGCCGACTGCAAGATCACCAACGTGTTCACGGGGATCGCCGGCAGCCACATCCGCAGCTTCAACTCGAGCGGGATGGTCGCGATCAAGGACAAGGAAGTCACGCAGACCGACGTCGCGCGCGTGATCGAGACCGCGAAGGCGATCAACATCCCGACCGACCAGCAGGTGCTGCACATCCTCACGCAGGAATTCATCATCGACGGCCAGGAAGACGTGCGCGAGCCGATCGGCATGAGCGGGATCCGCCTCGAGGTGAAGGTGCACATCGTGACCGGTGCGGTCAGCGCCGCGCAGAACATCGTCAAGTGCGTGCGCCGCTGCGGGCTGGAAGTGAACGACCTGATCCTGCAGCCGCTCGCGTCGTCGCTGGCCGTGCTGACTGAAGACGAGAAGGATCTCGGCGTGGTGCTGGTCGACGTCGGCGGCGGCACGACCGACATCGCGATCTTCGCCGAAGGCGCGATCCGCCACACCGCGGTGATTCCGATCGCCGGCGACCAGATCACGAGCGACATCGCGATGGCGCTGCGCACGCCGACGCCGGACGCGGAAGACATCAAGGTCGGCTACGGGATCGCGAAGCAGGCGCTCGCCGATCCGGACGAGATGGTCGAAGTGCCGGGCCTCGGCGAACGCGGTCCGCGCACGCTGTCGCGCCAGGCGCTTGCCGCCGTGATCGAGCCGCGCGTCGAGGAACTGTTCTCGCTCGTGCAGCAGGTCGTGCGCGAGTCGGGTTACGAAGAACTGCTGAGCTCCGGCGTGGTCATTACCGGCGGGGCTTCGATGATGCCGGGCATGGTCGAGCTCGGCGAAGACATTTTCCTGAAACCGGTGCGCATCGGCGCGCCGGAATACGCAGGCGGCCTCGCCGACGTGGTGCGCAACCCGCGCTACTCGACGGCGATGGGCCTGCTGGTCGAAGGCAGTGCACAGCGCATGCGCGGCCGCAAGGTCGCCGTGCAGTCCGGCAACGCGGGGCAGATCTTCTCGCGGATGAAGGAATGGTTCCTGAGCAACTTTTGACATACCGAATCGAAATTCGCGCCGGTGCCGGCGGCTGGCGCGCGACAGGGGGTTGCCCGATCTCCTGCCGAATAACGGCCGAGTAGTTCTATTTTCTTGACGGAGGCAACAATGGAATTCGAAATGCTGGAAACCGAAACCAACGGCACCATCATCAAGGTGGTCGGCGTTGGCGGCGCTGGCGGCAATGCCGTTCAGCACATGATCAACCGTGGCGTGCAGGGCGTCGACTTCATCGTGATGAACACCGACGCACAGGCGCTGTCGCGTGCGCGCGCACCGTCCGTGATCCAGCTCGGCAACACGGGCCTCGGCGCCGGCGCGAAGCCGGAAATGGGCAAGGCGGCGGCGGAAGAGGCGCGCGAGCGCATCGCCGACGCACTGCGTGGCGCGCACATGGTGTTCATCACGGCCGGCATGGGTGGCGGCACGGGCACGGGCGCGGCGCCGGTGGTCGCGCAGATCGCGAAGGAGATGGGCATCCTGACGGTTGGTGTCGTCAGCAAGCCGTTCGAATTCGAAGGCGGCAAGCGCATGCGCGTCGCGGAAGCAGGCTCGCAGCAACTGGAGGATCACGTCGACTCGCTGATCGTCGTCCTGAACGACAAGCTGTTCGACGTGATGGGCGATGACGCCGAGATGGACAAGTGCTTCCAGTGCGCGGACGACGTGTTGAACAACGCGGTTGCGGGCATTGCCGAAATCATCAATGTCGATGGCCTCGTGAACGTCGACTTCGAAGACGTGAAGACGGTGATGGGCGAGCAGGGCAAGGCGATGATGGGCACGGCGACGGTCGCCGGCGTCGATCGCGCACGCCTCGCGGCCGAACAGGCCGTGGCGAGCCCGCTGCTCGAAGGCGTCGATCTGTCGGGCGCGCGCGGCGTGCTGGTCAACATCACGTCGAGCCGTTCGCTGCGCCTGTCGGAAACGCGCGAAGTGATGAACACGATCAAGAGCTACGCGGCGGAAGATGCCACGGTGATCTTCGGTGCGGTGTACGACGACGCGATGGGCGATGCGCTGCGCGTGACGGTCGTGGCGACGGGTCTGGGCCGTGCGGCGAAGAAGCAGCAATCGGCTCCGATGACGCTGCTGCGCACCGGCACCGACAACCAGCCGGTGAACGTCTCGCACGGCTATGCGCAGCCGCAGCACGTCAGCACGGCCGACTACGGCGCGCTCGATACGCCGGCGGTGTGGCGCAACTCGCGCGAAACCGCGGCATCGCACGTGCAGGCGCTGCAGGAGAAGGGTGTCGACACGTACGACATCCCGGCTTTCCTGCGCAAGCAGGCTGACTGACGACGCACACAGGCGAAGCCGCGGCAAGTTTGCCGCGGTAACGCCGGCGTGACGGATGCCACGGACCACGACAGGCCGCGTCGGATGCGACGCCGGGCCGGGAAACGTGCCCTCTTCGCTCGAGCGAGGCGGGATGGGCCGTGCTGTCCGCAACACGCTGAAAAACCGTATCGCTATGAGGGACCAGCCATGATTCAAGTGGGCGACGCGCTGCCCGACGCGCAACTGTTCGAGTTCATCGACGACGCGCGCGAAGGCTGCACGCTGGGGCCGAATGCCTTCAGCGTGCGCGACCAGGTTGCGGGAAAGCGGGTGGTGATCTTCGGATTGCCGGGAGCTTTCACGCCGACCTGCTCGGCGCAGCATGTGCCGGGCTATGTCGAGCACGCCGAGCAACTGCGCTCGGCGGGCATCGACGAGCTCTGGTGCGTGTCCGTCAACGACGCATTCGTGATGGGCGCATGGGGACGTGATCTGCACACCGCGGGCAAGGTGCGCATGATGGCGGACGGCAGCGCTGCTTTCACTCATGCGCTGGGGCTGACGCAGGATTTGTCCGCGCGTGGTATGGGAATCCGTTCCCTGCGCTACGCGATGGTGGTCGACGACGGTGTGGTCAAGACGCTGGCCGTCGAAGCGCCGGGCAAGTTCGAAGTGAGCGATGCGGCGAGTGTGCTCGCGACGTTGAAGTCCTGATCGTGCGGTGCGCCGTTGCCTGCCGGCAACGCTGCTCACCGGCCTCAGGGCAGTTGTAACACGGGCCGATGACCGGAAACGCCTCCGTTCCGGGCATCGGCCCGTCCCGTATCGGCGCGGGTAACCAGTCGAAACAGATTGATACGCAGTTTCAAACAGCGTCGAATAGGGAATTACGCTATAATCTCACCTATCGAATATAACTCCTGATTGATATTCTCAATCAAGACGAAGAACACCATGTTGAAGCAGCGCACCATCAAAGCGATCGTGAAGACCGTGGGCATCGGTCTCCACTCGGGCCGCAAGGTCGAACTGACGCTCCGCCCGGCCGCGCCGGGCACGGGGATCGTATTCTCGCGCGTCGACCTGCCCACGCCTGTCGACATTCCGGCATCCGCGATGTCGATCGGCGACACGCGGCTCGCGTCGGTGCTGCAGAAGGATGGAGCGCGCGTGTCGACCGTCGAGCACCTGATGTCGGCGTGCGCCGGCCTCGGCATCGACAACCTCTATGTCGACGTGACGGCCGAGGAAATCCCGATCATGGACGGCAGCGCCGCGTCCTTCGTGTTCCTGATCCAGTCCGCGGGCATCGAGGAGCAGAACGCGCCGAAGCGCTTCATCAAGGTGAAGAAGCCGGTCGAAATCCGCGACGGCGACAAGTTCGCGCGTCTCGATCCGTATTTCGGCTTCAAGCTGAAGTTCACGATCGACTTTCGTCACCCGGCCGTCGACAAGACCGGCCAGGAACTCGAGGTCGATTTCGCGAATACGTCGTACGTGCGCGAGATCGCGCGTGCGCGCACGTTCGGTTTTGCCCATGAAGTCGAAATGATGCGCGAGCTGGGTCTCGCGCGCGGCGGCAGCATGGACAACGCGATCGTGCTCGACGAGTACCGGATCCTGAACAACGACGGGCTGCGTTACGACGACGAGTTCGTGAAGCACAAGATGCTCGATGCGATCGGCGACCTGTACGTGGTCGGCCATCCGCTGCTGGCGTCGTACACCGCGTACAAGTCGGGGCACGGGCTGAACAACGCGCTGCTGCGCGAACTGCTCGCGCACGAAGACGCGTACGAGATCGTCACGTTCGACGACCCGCAGGCTGCGCCGAAGGGCTTCGCGTTCGACGCGCAGACGGCCTTCGCCTGATCGGCGTCCGGCGCCCCGCGATAAAAAAAGCGACCTTCGGGTCGCTTTTTTATTGGGCGGCCGGCCCGCACGGGCGGCGGCGCGCGTTCAGCGCGACGACTTCGCGCCGTGCCGTGCGGCCATCCGCGCGAGCGCGGCCTGCAGCGGCGACGGCTCGAGGTGATCGGCGAGCTCGCGCAACGCGGCGGCGCCGACGGTCGTCATGCGCGCCTGCTTCACGTGCGGCGGTTCCGGCGCGTCCTTCGGCCGCACGCGTACGCGCAGCGCCGAGACCGGCCAGCCGCGCTTCTGGAGATCGGCGAGCAGGCGCGGCTCGACCTGCCGCAGGCGGGCCGCGAGCGCATTGTGCGCGGCAAAGAGGGTCAGGGTGCCGTCCTTGATGGAGCCCGGTTCGACATGACTCGCAAGATAGTCGGGCAGGAGCGCCGCGAGGTCGCGCTGCAGCGACGCGACCTGTTCGACGCCGGCGCGCAGCGCCGCGAACGCGTCGGTGCGGTTGAGCACTTCGGACACGGGTTGCGGGCGATATGCGGGGAGCGGGCCGAAACGCTTGGAAAATAGGTTCATCGAGGCATTCTTCGGGCGCGCACGGGCGCGGACGTTGACGCCGATTGTACCCGCGCCGGCTCCCGCACGGGCGGCTTTCGGGCCGTGCGCCCGGTTGCCTGCACGGGTTCGGCGTGCGGCGTGGGTCGGGCCGGGACACCGGCGCATGCTTCCTCGCGTGCTAAAATTCCTCGTTTGATTCCACTAATTCGCTAAGCCGCCGAGGCTCGGGCGTCGGGGCGCGCAACACGCGCCGGGCGCCGGTGCTGCGACGCAGGATCCGATCCGATGACAACCGGTTTTCTCCAGAAAATTTTTGGCAGCCGCAACCAGCGGCTCGTCAAGCAATACCAAAAGACCGTCGCGACGATCAATGCGCTCGAAACGCAGATCGAGAAGCTGACGGACGACCAGTTGCGCGGTAAGACGGATGAGTTCCGCCAGCGGATCGCGGGCGGCGAGTCGCTCGACAAGCTGCTGCCCGAGGCGTTCGCAGTCTGCCGGGAGGCGAGCCGCCGCGTGCTGAAGATGCGCCATTTCGACGTGCAGCTGATCGGCGGCATGGTGCTCCACTACGGCAAGATCGCGGAAATGCGCACCGGCGAGGGCAAGACGCTCGTCGCGACGCTGCCCGTGTACCTGAATGCGCTGGCCGGCCGTGGCGTGCACGTGGTGACGGTCAACGACTACCTCGCGCAGCGCGACGCCGAATGGATGGCGCGCCTCTACAACTTCCTCGGTCTGTCGGTCGGCATCAACCTGTCCGGCATGGAGCACGACCAGAAGCAGCAGGCCTACGCGTCGGACATCACCTACGGCACGAACAACGAGTTCGGCTTCGACTACCTGCGCGACAACATGGTCTACGAGACCGACGCGCGCGTGCAGCGGGCCCTGAACTTCGCGGTCGTCGACGAAGTGGACTCGATCCTGATCGACGAGGCGCGTACGCCGCTGATCATCTCGGGCCAGGCGGAAGACCACACCGAGCTGTACGTGCGGATGAACGCGCTGCCCCCGCTGCTCGAGCGCCAGATCGGCGAGGAGAAGGCCGATGGCACGGGCGTCGAGAAGCCGGGCGACTACACGCTCGACGAGAAGTCGCGCCAGGTGTTCCTGACGGAGTCGGGCCACGAGAAGGCCGAGCGGCTGCTCGCCGAGTGGGGCCTGATCGGCGAGGGCGAGAGCCTGTACGCGCCGCAGAACATCACGCTGATGCACCACGTGTACGCGGCGCTGCGCGCCCACACGCTGTTCCACAAGGATCAGCACTACGTCGTGCAGAACGGCGAAGTGGTGATCGTCGACGAATTCACGGGCCGCCTGATGGCGGGCCGCCGCTGGTCCGACGGCCTGCACCAGGCGGTCGAGGCGAAGGAGCACGTGAAGATCCAGAGCGAGAACCAGACGCTCGCCTCGATCACGTTCCAGAACTACTTCCGGATGTACGCAAAGCTCGCGGGCATGACGGGCACGGCGGACACCGAAGCGTACGAATTCAACGAGATCTACGGCCTCGAGACGGTCGTGATCCCGACCAACCGTCCGCCGAAGCGGATCGACAAGCAGGACCAGATCTACAAGACGGCCAAGGAGCGCTACGACGCGGTGATCCGCGACATTCGCGAGTGCTACGAGCGCGGTCAGCCGGTGCTGGTCGGCACGACCTCGATCGAGAACTCGGAACTGCTGTCGCACCTGCTGAAGCAGGCCGGGCTGCCGCACGAGGTGCTGAACGCGAAGCAGCACGAGCGTGAAGCGGCGATCGTCGCGGAAGCCGGCCGTCCGAAGCGCATCACGATCGCGACCAACATGGCCGGTCGCGGTACCGACATCGTGCTCGGCGGCAACGCCGAGAAGCAGGCCGCATTCATCGAAGCCGACGAAGCGATCCCGGCCGACGAAAAGGCGCGCCGCATCAAGCAGTTGCACGACGAGTGGGAAACGCTGCACGAGCAGGTGAAGGCCGCGGGCGGCCTGCACATCATCGGCACCGAGCGCCATGAATCGCGCCGGATCGACAACCAGTTGCGCGGCCGTGCGGGCCGCCAGGGCGATCCGGGCTCGTCGCGCTTCTATCTGTCGCTCGACGATCCGCTGCTGCGCATCTTCGCGGGCGACCGCGTGCGCTCGATCATGGATCGCCTGAAGATGCCGGAAGGCGAGGCGATCGAGGCCGGCATCGTCACGCGTTCGATCGAATCGGCGCAGCGCAAGGTCGAAGCGCGCAACTTCGACATCCGCAAGCAGCTGCTCGAATACGACGACGTGTCGAACGACCAGCGCAAGGTGATCTACCAGCAGCGCAACGAATTGCTCGAAGCGCACGACATCACCGAGACGATCTCGGCGATGCGTCACGGCGTGATCACCGAAGTCGTCCGCCAGTTCGTGCCGGAAGGCAGCATCGAGGAACAGTGGGACGTGCCCGAGCTCGAGGAAGCGCTGCGCAACGACTGGCAGCTCGACCTCGCGATCCAGGAAATGGTGAACGAGTCGTCGTCGATCACGGCCGAGGAGATTCTCGAAGCCGTGACGACCGCCGCCGACGAGCAGTACGAGGCGAAGGTCGCGCTGGTCGGGCGCGAATCGTTCAGCGCGTTCGAGCGTTCGGTGATGCTGCAGACGGTCGACCGGCTGTGGCGCGAGCACCTCGCGGCGCTCGACCACCTGCGCCAGGGCATCCACCTGCGCGGCTATGCGCAGAAGAACCCGAAGCAGGAATACAAGCGCGAAGCGTTCGAGCTGTTCGCCGCGATGCTCGACGCGATCAAGCAGGAAGTCACGCGCATCGTGATGAACGTGCAGATCCAGTCGCCTGAGCAGCTCGAGGAAGCCGCCGAGCAGATCGAGGAGCGCGGCGGCCATCTCGAAAACGTCGAGTTTCAGCACGCCGACTACGCGGAATCCGGCGCGCCGGTCGCGAACGTCGCGGCCGCCACCGCGGCCACGGCGACGGCCGACATGGTCGGCAGTGCGATGACCCACAGCGGCCCCGGCGGCGAGATGCCGAAGGTCGGCCGCAACGACCCGTGCCCGTGCGGCAGCGGCAAGAAGTACAAGCAATGTCACGGGAAGCTGTCATGATCGGCGGCGGCGCGCATCCGCGTGCCGCTTCGTTCGCAGCTTCGAGTCAGTGACGTGAGTTGCGGCGGCCCGCGCGTGCGGCCGCCGGTTCTTCCAATCGATGCCGGCGCGTGCCGGCATTTTCCATCCGGCAGGTGTGCCCCATGGCTGTCAATTTTCCGTCGATCGATCCCGCCCAACTCCATCCCGTCGCCGGCGTCACGCTCGGCTGGGCGGAAGCGAACATCCGCAAGCCGAATCGCAAGGACGTGCTGGTCATCTCCGTCGACGAAGGGGCGACGGTCGCTGGCGTATTCACCGAGAACCGCTTCTGCGCCGCGCCCGTGATCGTGTGCCGCGAGCATCTCGCGAAGGTGCGCGCGGGCGGCGCGGGCATCCGCGCGCTCGTCGTGAACACGGGCAACGCGAATGCGGGCACCGGCGAGCCAGGCCTCGCGAACACCCGCGAAACCTGCGCGGAACTCGCGCGTCTCGCGGGCCTCGACGCCGCACAGGTGCTGCCGTTCTCGACCGGCGTGATTCTCGAGCCGCTGCCGATCGACCGCCTGAAGGCCGGGCTGCCGGCCGCGCTCGCGAACCGCAAGGCCGCGAACTGGTACGACGCCGCGCAGGCGATCATGACGACCGACACGCTGCCGAAGGCCACGTCGCGCCAGGTGACGATCGACGGCCATACGGTCACGCTGACGGGCATCAGCAAGGGCGCGGGCATGATCAAGCCGAACATGGCGACGATGCTCGGCTTCCTCGCGTTCGATGCGAACGTCGCGCAGCCGGTACTCGACACGCTCGTGAAGGAAGTGGCCGACCGCTCGTTCAACTGCATCACGATCGACGGCGACACGTCGACGAACGACTCGTTCATCCTGATCGCGTCGGGCAAGAGCACGCTGCCCGCGATCACGTCGACCGACTCGCCGGCTTATGCGGCGCTGCGCGATGCAGTGACGCAGGTTGCCCAGCAGCTGTCGCAGCTGATCGTGCGCGACGGCGAAGGCGCGACGAAATTCATGACGGTGCAGGTCGAGGGCGGCAAGAGTGTCGCCGAGTGCCGCCAGATCGCGTATGCGATCGGGCATTCGCCGCTGGTGAAGACGGCCTTCTATGCATCCGACCCCAACCTGGGCCGGATTCTCGCGGCGATCGGCTACGCGGGCGTCACGGATCTCGACGTCGGCAAGATCGATCTCTATCTCGACGACGTGCTCGTCGCGAAGGCCGGCGGCCGCAACCCGGCTTATCAGGAAGAGGACGGCCAGCGCGTGATGAAGCAGAGCGAAATCACGATTCGCGTGCTGCTCGGCCGCGGCGACGCGCAGGCAACGGTCTGGACGTGCGACCTGTCGCACGATTACGTGAGCATCAACGCGGACTACCGCTCCTGATCGGGAGCGCTCGAACGACATGGACAAGCTCGAACAGTTTCTGACGCGCGCGGAAGCGCTGCTCGGCCGCCTCGAGGGGATGCTGCCCCCGGCGCCGGCGGCCGTCGACTGGAACGCCGCCACCGCGTTCCGCTGGCGCAAGCGCCAGGGGCGCGGCTATCTGCAACCGGTGCCGGCAGCGTCGACGATCACGCTCGACGACCTGCACAACATCGATCGGCAGAAAGGGCTGATCGAGCAGAACACGCGACAGTTCGTGCAGTGCAAGCCGGCGAACAACGTGCTGTTGACCGGTGCCCGCGGCACCGGCAAGTCGTCGCTGATCAAGGCGTGCCTGAACGCCTATGCGAAGGACGGGCTGCGCCTGATCGAAGTCGACAAGGACGATCTGCACGATCTCGGCGACATCGTCGAGGTGATCTCGCAGCGTCCGGAGCGGTTCATCGTGTTCTGCGACGACCTGTCGTTCGAGGACGGCGAATCGGGCTACAAGGCGCTGAAGGTCGCGCTCGACGGCTCGATCGCCGCGCAGTCCGACAACGTGCTGATCTACGCGACGTCGAATCGCCGCCATCTGCTGCCCGAGTACATGAGCGACAACGAGTCGTACAAGCATCTGCCGGACGGCGAGATCCACCCCGGCGAAGTCGTCGAGGAAAAGATCTCGCTGTCGGAGCGCTTCGGCCTGTGGGTCAGCTTCTACCCGTTCAAGCAGGACGACTACCTAGACATCGTCGCGCACTGGCTGCGCCATTTCGGTTGCGCGGACGCCGAGATCGAGACGGCACGCGGCGATGCGCTCGTCTGGGCGCTCGAGCGCGGTTCGCGTTCGGGGCGTGTCGCATGGCAGTTCGCGCGCGACTGGTCGGGCCGCAAGGAGCAGGCATGAGCACGGATTCCGTAACGAGCGCCGTGCGCGCGCCCGACGGCCGGAAGGTGACGGAAGTCGCGGTCGGCGTGTTGGTGCAGCCAGACGGTCGCTACCTGCTCGCGCAGCGGCTGCAGGGCAAGCCGTATGAAGGCTATTGGGAGTTTCCGGGCGGCAAGCTGGAGGCCGGGGAGAGCGTCGAGGACGCGCTGGCGCGCGAGCTGCACGAGGAACTCGGCATCGAAGTCACGGCCAGCCACCGCTGGCATACGCTCGAGCACGATTATCCGCACGCGTACGTGCGGCTTTATTTCTGCAAGGTGACGGGCTGGACGGGTGAGCCGCACAGCAAGGAAGGGCAGGCGTTCGTATGGCAGCAACTGCCGGTCGAGGTCGCGCCGCTGTTGCCGGCGGCGCTGCCGGTGCTGGAACTGCTCGAGAAGGAAGCGGCGTCGCAATGACGCCGTGACGGCTCGCCTGGAAGGCGGGCCACATCCGCCCATGGGCGGTGCCGTGCGCCGCTCAGCTATCTCGGCGGCCGTCGGTGCCGTCTTCCTCCGACGACGGACCCTCGTCGGAGGACCCGCCGATCCGGTACTTTTCCGCGGCCCATGCACCGAGGTCGAGCTGCTTGCAGCGGGCCGAACAGAAGGGACGGAACTTGTTTTCAGGCGTCCAGCGCACTTCTGCGCCGCACGAAGGACATTTCACAACGGTAGTCATACGAAAGCGTCGAACCGGCACACGGCCGTTACAGATTGCACAGTGTCAGATGGAACGGCACGTCGATGTCCACCGCGCGCGGCCGCACGTCGCCGTCCTGCATGGTGAACCGTACCCACAACATGTATTTGTTGGCGCTCGCTTCGGGAATCACGCGCAGCTCCGGCGGCACGCGCACCTGCATCAGCTGATAGGTGCGCCCCGACAGCATCTGCTGGTAGCTGCCCTGCATCGCCATCACCTTCGACGCCTGGCCCGATTCGCGAGCGAGCCGCAGCACGATCGCCGCGGCATCGCGCAGCGGCAGCAGCGGCAGGATCCATTTCGCGATGTCCTGGCGCCGCTGTTCCGCGGGCCATTGCTGCCACGCGTAGTACGACGGAAGGTCGAACTTGCACGTGCCGCCGGGAATCACCGCGCGGCTGCGGATGCTGGCGAGCCACTCGTTGTCGACCAAATGCTGCCCGGTCTTGCCCTGCATCTGCGCAAGATTGGCGAGCGTCTGCTCGATTTCACCGAGCACGGACTCGAGCGCATTCTGTTCGATGCCCGGATTGCCGCGAAAGGGGGCGAGCGTCTGGCGTTGACGTTCGAGCTCTTTCATCAGATCCGATTTCAGGTCCGCGCGGCCCGTGACCTCGGCGATTTCGAACAGCGTCGTCAGCGCGACGTGATGCTCACGCGGGTCCTCCTGAGCCAAAAAGAACGCGAAGCGCTCGAACAGGTCTTCGAGGCGCAACAGCGTGCGAATTCGCTCGTTGAACGGATACTCGTAAAGAATCAAGCGCGCTCGCCTCTAGGGTAGGGATTGAAACAATGCAGGACATTCTAATGCTCACTGTCTACCCTAGCAACGCACCAATTTCGTACACCATCCGATCGCACGCCGCGATCAGTGCGCGGCAGCCGCCAATGCGAGATAGCGTTGGTGCAGTGCATCGACCTGCGCGGCGAGCGCATCGGGTGTCGTCGCGTCGTTGACGATCACGTCGTCGGCCGCTGCGAGACGCGCCTCGCGCGTTGCCTGTCTCGCGATGATCGCTTCGACCTGTTCGCGCGTGAAATCATTGCGTCGCATCACACGTGCGATCTGCGTTTCGACCGGACAGTCGACCACGAGCACTCGATCGCTGCGCGCCTTCCAGTTACCTGACTCCACGAGCAGCGGCACGACGAAGATCACGTAAGGGCCCCGCGCTGCGCGGGCTTCGCGATCGGTTTCGGCGCGGATCAGCGGATGCGTGATCGCCTCGAGGCGCCGGCGTGCGTCGTCGTCGCTGAAAATGAGTGCGCGCATCTTCGCGCGATCGAGCGAGCCGTCGGCCGCGACGAAGTCCGGTCCGAATGCGTGTTCGATCGCGGGCATCGCGAGACCGGCCGGGGCGGTGATGCGGTGCGCGATCAGGTCGGTGTCGACGAGCGATGCACCGCGTGCGGCGAACAGGTCGGCGACGGTCGTCTTGCCGCTGCCGATGCCGCCGGTCAGTCCTATTGCAAACATGTGAGCCTCCGCCGGGCGGCCGCGCGGAAGCGAAGCGCCTCCCCGCGACGCAGCGAACATGGCGGACGCCGGCAGCGTGTCATGTCAGCCGCCGAGCGCCGAATAGAAAGGGGTACCGAAAAACAGCGTGGCGACACCGCCTGCCGCGAGGAACGGGCCGAACGGAATCGGCTCCTCGAAGCGCATGCGACCGCGCCAGGTCGCGACGAGCCCGACGAGCGCACCCGTCACCGCGGCGAACAGCACGACCTGCGGCAGCGCGGCCCAGCCCATCCACGCGCCGAGCGCGGCGAGCAACTTCAGATCGCCGAAGCCGATGCCCTCGATGCCGCGCAGCCACTTGAACAGCCAGTAGACCGACCACAGGAACAGGTAGCCGGCCATCGCGCCGACCACGGCCGAACGCAGCGACGTGAACGTGCCGCCGAGATTCAGTGCGAGCCCGGCCCACAGCAGAGGCAGCGTCATCGAATCGGGCAGGTAGCCGGTCTGGATATCGATCGCGCTCATCGCCAGCAGCGCGGCGCACAGTCCGAACGCGGCGAGTGCGGCAACGGTGGGGCCGAACGCGGCGAGCGAACCGGCGGCGAGCAGCGCACCGGCGAGCTCGACGAGCGGATAGCGCACGCCGATCGCATGGCCGCACTGACGGCAGCGCCCGCGCAACAGCAGGTAGCTCACGAGCGGGATGTTTTCCCACGCACGCAGCACGTGACCGCAATGCGGACAGGCGCTGCGCGGGCGCCACAGATCGTAGTGCGGCGGATAGCCGTCGTCCGGCGGCGAGCTTGCGCTGCCGGTTGCTTCCGCGATTTCGGCCTGCCACGCGCGCTGCATCATCACCGGGACCCGGTGCACGACGACGTTCACGAAGCTGCCGACGCACAGGCCGAGCACGACGGCGAACGCATACTGCACCGCGAGCGGCAGCATCGCCAGCGCGTGCAACGTGCTGTCGGGCGAGTCGAAAACGGTGGTCAGGGGCGCGGGCGTCATGGGGCTCGGGTTCGGGCTTGAAAGGCGACAGAATCGGTTGCGATGCTACACCACGTTGCCCAGCTGAAGGATGGGCAGATACATCGCGATCACGAGGCCGCCGACGAGCGCACCCAGGACGATCACGATCAGCGGCTCGCCGAGCGCGGCGAGCGCATCGAGCCGTGCGTCGAGCTGACGCTCGCATAGCGCGGCGATATCGGCGAGCATCGTGTCGAGCGCGCCGGTTTCCTCGGCGACGGCGATCGGCTGCACGACGTCGTCCGGGAAGCAGCCCGCCGCGTGCATCGCATCGGCGAGACGCGCGCCGCGCAGCACGTGCGTCGCGATCTGCGCGGTGGCCTGCTCGAACACCGGATGGCCGGCGGTGCGTTCGAGCGTGGCGAATGCATCGGCGAGCGGGACGCCCGCACCGAGCAGCGTTGCGAGCGAGCGGCACCAGCGCGCGGTGGCGAACCGCGTGAGCGCGCCGCCGACGAGCGGCGCATCCAGCACGTGCCGCGCGGCCGTGTAGCGCAGCGATGGCGAGCGCCGCAGCGCGTGACGTGCGGCGAGCCCCGCCACCGCTGCCCCGGCGACGAACGTGCCGCCCCAGGCCGAGGTCGCGGACGAGAGGGCGAGCAGGGCTCGGGTCGGCGCCGGCAAGGCCGCGCCGAAGCCGTCGAAGATCTGCCGGAACGTCGGCACGACCCACACCATCAGCGCGGCTGAGATCGCGAGCGCGAACACGATGACGGCGACCGGGTAGGCGAGCGCGGCACGCAGCTTGCGCCATTGCGCGTCGGCACGTTCGCGGTGCTCCGCGACGCGGGTCAGTATGGTGCCGAGCGCGCCCGATGCTTCGCCTACCTCGATCAACTGGCGATACAGCGTGCCGAACTGGGACGGGTAGCGTGCGAGCGCGGCGGCGAAGCGTTGCCCGCCGACGATCTCGCGTGCGAGGCCGGCGGCGATGCGCGGCAGCCCGTCGCGCGTGCGGGTGCGCGCGAGCATCTCGAGCGACGGTGCGAGCGGCAGTCCGGCCTGCAGCAGGCTCGCGAGCTGACGCGTGAAGCGCGTGACTTCCCGCGCGCCGGCCGACGGCGGCCGGGCCGTGCCGCGGACATCGAGCGACAGCACCGTGACGCCGTCGCGCGCGAGCGCCGCACGTGCGGCGGCGGCGTCGAAGGCGATGACGTTCCCGCGGCATGGCGTGCCGTCGCGACGACGGCCACGCCACGCGAAACGCGTCTCGTGCGGCGGTGCAGGCATCGCGATCACGCGTCGGGCGTCGCGGCCAGTGCTTCCGCGACGCTCGTCGTACCGTCGCGAACGTGCGCGAGTGCCGCGTCGCGCAGACTACGTACGCCCTCGGCTGCCGCGCATTGCGCGAGCGCACCGACGCTTGCGCGCGCGACGATGCGTTCCGCCATCTCCGGTGAAACCGGCATCGTCTGATGCAGGCCGATGCGGCCTCGATAACCGATGCCGTGACAGGCGGCACAGCCGCGCGCGACGAACGGGCGCCACCCGGATTCCAGTGCTGCCGGATTGCAGCCTGCTTCGCGCAGCGCGCGCACCGACGCGTCCGAACGCACGCGGCAGGTGGGGCACAGGCGCCGCACGAGGCGTTGCGCGGTGACGAGGCGCAACGCGGCGGCGAGGTTGTATGGCGCGACGCCGATGTCGAGCAGTCGCGCGACGGCTGCCGGCGCGTCGTTCGTATGCAGCGTGGACAGCACGAGGTGCCCGGTCTGAGCGGCCTTGATCGCGACGTCGGCCGTCTCCGCATCGCGAATCTCGCCGACCATGATGACGTCCGGGTCCTGACGCAGCAGCGCGCGCAGCGCAGTGGCGAACGTCAGCCCGGCTTTTTCGGCGACGCCGACCTGGTTGATGCCGTCGAGCTGGATCTCGGCCGGATCCTCGACCGTGCACACATTGTGCGCATCGCGGTCGAGCATCTGCAGCGCGCAGTAGAGCGACAGCGTCTTGCCGCTGCCGGTCGGCCCGGTCACGAGCACGAGACCGTGCGGCGCGCGTATCGCGGCTTCCATCGCCGCGGCCTGCCGCGCGTCGAAGCCGAGACGCGCGAGCGTGAGGTCGGGCGGCAGCGTTTCGAGGCGGCGCAACACGAGCTTCTCGCCGAACAGCGTGGGCAGCGAGCTGACCCGGTAGTCGCCGCGCGTGCCGCCGTCGACCGCGATGCGCAGCCGGCCGTCCTGCGGAAGCCGGCGCTCGGCGATGTCCATGCGGGCGAGCACCTTGATCCGCGTCACGAGCGCGTCGCGCAGATGAGCGGGCGGCCGCGCGTGTTCATGCAGGACGCCATCGATGCGCAGGCGGATGCGCCAGCCTGCTTCGAACGGTTCGACGTGGATGTCGGACGCGTCGCGCACGCGGGCGGCGTGCAGCGTGTCGGTCAGCAGCCGTACGGCGGGTGAGTCGTCGAGTTGCGCCGCATCGAGCGACCGCGGTGTTTCGGCGGGCGATGCGTCGGTGGAGACAGGCGGCCGCTGCGTGTGCAGCGGCGCCCCGGGAAGTGGGAAGTGCATGTGAGCCGGCGCTCGGCCGCCTGTTGATCGTGACCGGCAAATGGTCGCGTATCGTGCGCGGCGCCGACAGTCGGCCGTTCGGCTAGCGCGCGCCGCGTGCGCGCGTGCTGCGCGGCTTGAAGAGCTTGACGGTGCGCACGGCCTGGTCGTCGCTGCGCATGACCTCGAGCATCACGTCGCGGATCTTCAGGCACACGTCGCCTTCGGGAATTTCCTCGAGGATTTCGAGGATCAGGCCGTTGAGCGTCTTCGGTCCGTCGGTCGGCAGTTGCAGGTGCAGCCAGCGGTTCAGTTCGCGCAGCGGCATGCTGGCGGCGACGATGCATTCGCCGTTCTCGTTCCAGCCGCCCGCGCGTTCGCCGCGCGGCATCGACGTCGTGAATTCGCCGATCAGTTCCTCGATGATGTCCTCGGGCGTGACGAGCCCCTCGAGTTCGCCGTACTCGTTGACGACGAGCGCGGTCCGCTGGCGGCTTTCCTGGAAATACTGGAGCTGCTGGACGACCGGCGTGCCCGACGGCACGTAGTACGGCTCGGCGAGCAGCGTGCGCAACGTTTCGCGGTCGAAATCCTGGTTGTGCAGTGCGGTGAGCGTCTTGCGGACGTGCAGCACGCCGAGCACCTTGTCGATGTCGCCTTCGTAGACGACAAGGCGGTTGTGATAGCAGGTCTCGAGCTGATGCAGGATGTCGTCGAGCGGCGCGTAGAAGTTGAGCGACTCGATCTGGCGGCGCGGCACCATCACGTCGTCGACCGTGATGTTCTCGAGGTCGAACAGGTTGAGCAGGATGCTGCGGTGCTTGGTCGGCATGAAGCTGCTCGACTCGAGCACGATCGCGCGCAGCTCGTCGGCGGACATCCGCTGGTCGCGGCCCTTCTTCGTATTGATGCGCAGCATCCAGAGAACGCCGTTCGCCAGTTCATTGACGAACCAGACGACCGGCTTGAACACGCGCATCAGCGGCGCGATCACGAGACTGGCGGGCAGCGCGATGCGTTCGGGAAAGGTCGCGCCGACGATCTTCGGCGCGATTTCCGCGAACACGATGATCAGGAACGCGACGATGCCGGTCGCGATCGACAGCGCCAGGTTGTTACGGCCGAACGTGTGCAGCGCGAGCGACGTCGTCAGGACCGGGATGATCGTGTTGAACAGGTTGTTGCCGATCAGGATCACGCTGAGCAGCAGGTCGGTGCGCGTGAGGAGACCCTGCGTGGTTTTCGCGCCGAGCACGCCCTGGCCGGCGAGATGCTTCAGCCGATGGCGGTTGAGCGCCATCATCGCGGTCTCGGAAATGGAAAAGAAGCTGGAGCAGAGGAGAAGCAGGAAGACGGCGCCGATTTGCGCCCATAAGGGAATTTGGTCCACGCGTCAGAAGGGCAGTGAAGGACAGGGATGGAGGGAATATAGCAGAGGCCGGCGGCCGGGATGTGTCGTGCGCGACACGCGCGCTCGCGAGACCAGGCAGAAGAAGGCAAAAAAAAACCGTGCACACGGTGCACGGTTTTTTCAAAATCTGGTCGGGGTGAGAGGATTCGAACCTCCGGCCTCTACGTCCCGAACGTAGCGCTCTACCAGGCTAAGCTACACCCCGATTTTTTGCTCTTCCGACTTCGCCGCTTTCGTTCAGATCGCTGCGTCGTCACAAGCAAGAACGTAACTATAACGATGTTTTTTCGAAAAGGGAATACCTTGATGAAGAAATTTTTCGAAATGCGGTTCGTGTCGTGGTCGCCGCGCGCTTACGACTGTCGCGACGTCGAGTACGAGCACAGCGCGAGCAGGCTTTCCTTGTAGATCGAATCCGGGAACGCGGCGATCGCGGCCGCGGCGGCCTGTGCTTCCTGGCGCGCGCATTCGAGCGTATGGTCGAGCGCGCCCGAACGCGTGATCGCGTCGAAGATCGTGTCGAAGCGATCGGTGCCGCCTTGTTCGATCGCCTCGCGGGCGAGCGCCGATTGCTCGGGCGTGCCGCGTTCGATCAGATAGATGAGCGGCAGTGTCGGCTTGCCTTCGCGCAGGTCGTCGCCGGCATTCTTGCCCATCGCTTCGGCCGTGCCCGCGTAGTCGAGCCAGTCGTCCATGATCTGGAATGCGGTGCCGATCCGGCGGCCGTATTCGGCGGCGGCGGCTTCGGTCGGCGCATCGGCGCCGGCGAGCACCGCGCCCAGGCGGGCCGATGCCTCGAACAGCTTCGCCGTCTTGTAGCGGATCACCTGCATGTAGCGCGTCTCGTCGACGTCCGCGTCGTGCATGTTCAGGAGCTGCAGCACTTCGCCTTCGGAAATGATCGTCGTCGCTTCCGACAGGATTTCCATCACGCGCATCTTGCCGACGCCGACCATCATCTCGAACGAACGCGAATAGAGGTAGTCGCCGACCAGCACGCTCGCCGCGTTGCCGAACAGCGCGTTGGCCGTCTGGCGGCCTCGCCGCAGTTCGGATTCGTCGACGACGTCGTCATGCAGCAGCGTGGCCGTGTGGATGAATTCGACGACGGCGGCCAGCACGTGCCGCTGGTGCGACGTCTCGCCGAGCGCGCCGGCGACGAGCAGCAGCAGGGCCGGACGCAGCCGCTTGCCGCCCGCGCCGATGATGTACTCGGCGATCTGGTTGATCAGCAGCACGTCGGACGCGAGGCTTTGCCGGATAACGCGATTCACCTGCTCCATGTCGCTGGCGATCGGGGCGAGCAGGTGGGCGGCGCTGAGGGTGGGGGAGGCGGTGGACGACGACATGATGATCGAAATGGGTGATGCCGCGGATTATAAGTCGAATCCGCGATATGCCGGTCTGTCGGACGTGTCTGCCCGGTGATTTTGGCCGTCCGGCCAGGGCTTGCGGGCGGCAATCGTGGATCGGCTTTGACTTGGGTGCTAAGCCCATGTATAATCACGTGTTTTCCGCGCGTGGTGTGCGGAAAAATTGGATCCAGAGTGAGGTTCTCAATGTACGCGGTCATAAAAACCGGCGGCAAGCAGTACAAGGTTGCCGTTGGCGAAAAACTCAAAGTAGAACAGATACCGGCTGACATTGACGCTGAAATCACGCTCGACCAGGTTCTCGCAGTGGGCGAAGGCGAATCGATTAAGTTCGGTACGCCGCTGGTCAGTGGGGCTTCCGTCAAGGCCACCGTTGTGTCGCACGGTCGTCATGCCAAGGTCACCATCTTCAAGATGCGTCGCCGGAAGCACTACCAAAAGCACGGCGGCCACCGCCAGAACTACACTGAGCTGCGCATCGACGCGATCAACGCGTAAGCGCCTCGGTAAAGGAGCAATCAGATGGCACACAAAAAGGCAGGCGGCTCTTCCCGGAACGGCCGCGACTCCGAGTCGAAACGTCTCGGCGTGAAAGTGTACGGCGGCCAGGCGATCAACGCTGGCGGCATCATCGTGCGTCAGCGCGGTACGCGCATGCACGCTGGCGAGAACGTCGGCATGGGCAAGGATCACACCCTGTTCGCGCTGGTCGACGGTCACGTCAAGTTCGCGACCAAGGGCGCGGACAAGAAGCATCTGGTCATCGTTGTCCCGGCGGCTGCCTAAGTTCAGGCACCCACGGGCTTCGTAGCCGAAAGGCCCCGCAGTCTTCGCGGGGCCTTTTTTTATTTGGCCGCCGGGCGCATGTGCGCGCCGGCGGCTGTCGCGACACTGGCGGGCAATCGGCCGAACGGCAGATTGTTCAAGCGCGCCGGCGCGCGGCACAATAGCGGAAATACTGGTCGGAGTGACGAATGAAGTTCATTGACGAAGCACGAATCGAAGTCATCGCCGGCGACGGAGGCGATGGCAGCGCGTCGATGCGCCGCGAGAAATTCGTTCCGTTCGGCGGGCCGGACGGCGGCGACGGCGG
The DNA here is from genome assembly GCF_003854225.1 of Burkholderia sp. Bp8986. Lineage (NCBI taxonomy): Bacteria > Pseudomonadati > Pseudomonadota > Betaproteobacteria > Burkholderiales > Burkholderiaceae > Burkholderia > Burkholderia sp. Bp8986. The sequence continues at coordinate 42,023 of NZ_QTQM01000018.1, forward strand.
CCGGGGCGGCAACGTCTACGCGATCGCCGACCGCAACATCAACACGCTGATCGACTACCGTTACGCGAAGAAGCACCTGGCGCGCAACGGCGAAAACGGTCGCGGCTCGGATTGCTACGGCAAGGGCGGGGACGACGTCACGCTGCGCATGCCGGTCGGCACGGTCGTGACCGACATGGATACGGGCGAGCTGATCGCCGACCTGACCGAGCACGATCAGCAGGTGATGCTCGCGAAGGGCGGCGCAGGCGGTCTCGGCAACCTGCATTTCAAGTCGAGCACGAACCGCGCGCCGCGCCAGAAAACCGACGGCAAGCCCGGCGAACGGCGCATGCTGCGGCTCGAGCTGAAGGTGCTCGCCGACGTCGGTCTGCTTGGCATGCCGAACGCCGGCAAGTCGACCTTCATCTCGTCGGTGTCGAACGCGAAGCCGAAGATCGCCGACTATCCGTTCACGACGCTCGCTCCGAACCTTGGCGTCGTGCGGGTCGGCCCGAGCAAGAGCTTCGTGATCGCCGATATTCCGGGGCTGATCGAGGGCGCCGCCGAAGGCGCGGGCCTCGGCCACCAGTTCCTGCGACACCTGCAGCGCACCGGCGTGCTGCTGCATCTCGTCGATCTGGCTCCGTTCGACGAAAGCGTCGACCCGGTCGCTGAAGCGACCGCGATCGTCGGCGAGCTGCGCAAGTACGACGAGGCGCTGTACGAGAAGCCGCGCTGGCTCGTCCTCAACAAGCTCGACATGGTGCCGGAAGACGAGCGCGAGGCGCGCGTCGCCGATTTCCTCGACCGTTTCGGCTGGGACGGCCCGGTGTTCGAGATTTCGGCGCTCACGGGCCAGGGCTGCGAAGCGCTCTGCTACGCGATCTACGATTACCTCGCCGAGCATTCGGACGCACATCGTGCGGCGGAAGAGGAAGATCTGGCCGCGGACGTACGGTTCCGCGATGCGCCGCAAGCCGATGGCGGCGCGACGCCCGGCGACGACGCCTGAGCGGGCCCGACACGCACCGGGCATCGCGTCCGGTGCCTGAATTCAATTGCGCCCGGCCGGGCAGGCATCAGATACAGGAGACGGCGCACGATGCGTTCGATCATCGCGGATTCGAAGCGATTGGTGGTGAAGGTGGGCTCCAGCCTCGTGACCAACGACGGCAAGGGGCTCGATCATGCTGCAATCGGCCGCTGGGCGGCCCAGATCGCCGCACTGCGCGCGCAGGGCAAGGAAGTGGTGCTCGTCAGCTCGGGCGCGATTGCGGAAGGGATGCAGCGGCTCGGCTGGAGCAAGCGTCCGCGCGAGATCGACGAGCTGCAGGCCGCCGCCGCGGTCGGCCAGATGGGGCTCGCGCAAGTTTATGAAAGCCGCTTTACCGAGCACGATATCCGCACCGCGCAGATCCTGCTGACGCACGCCGACCTGGCCGATCGCGAGCGCTACCTGAATGCGCGCTCGACGCTGCTGACGCTGCTGCGGCTCGGCGTCGTGCCGATCATCAACGAGAACGACACGGTCGTCACCGACGAAATCAAGTTCGGCGACAACGACACGCTCGGCGCGCTCGTCGCGAACCTGATCGAAGGCGATGCGCTGATCATCCTGACCGACCAGACGGGCTTGTTCACCGCCGATCCGCGCAAGGATCCGAATGCGACGCTGGTCGCGGAAGCCAGCGCGGGCGCGCCGGAGCTCGAGGCGATGGCCGGCGGCGCAGGCTCGAGCCTCGGCCGCGGCGGGATGCTGACGAAGATCCTCGCGGCGAAGCGCGCGGCGCACAGCGGCGCGAACACCGTGATCGCGAGCGGCCGCGAAGCCGACGTGCTGGTGCGGCTGGCGGCGGGCGAGGCGATCGGCACGCAGCTGATCGCGCGCACCGCGCGGATGGCCGCGCGCAAGCAATGGATGGCCGATCACCTGCAGGTGCGCGGGCACGTCGTGATCGATGCGGGCGCGGTCGAGAAGCTGACGGCCGGCGGCAAGAGCCTGCTGCCGATCGGCGTGACTGGCGTGCAGGGCGCGTTCGCACGCGGGGAGGTGATCGCGTGTGTCGGCCCCGACGGGCGTGAAGTGGCGCGCGGCCTCACGAACTACAGCAGCGCGGAAACGAAGCTGATTCACCGCAAGCCGAGCGGCGAGATCGAGACGGTGCTCGGCTACATGCTGGAGCCGGAGCTGATTCACCGCGACAACCTCGTGCTCGTGTAACCGTTCGGCCAGGCGTCGCGAGACAGCAAAAAGCCCGCATCGCGCGGGCTTTTTGTTGTGACGAAGCGAAACGAGGCCGGGCAGCCGGCCTCGGTTGCGCGGTCAGCGCAGCTGGCTCATCGCGGTGCGGTGGAACTTGATGTTCTCGAGGATCTGCTGGGTCGTGCCCTGCGGCATCTTGTTCGCGCAGAAATAGTCCTGGTACAGCGCCGAGTGGTACGCGTTCAGCTCGCCGTTCTCGATGCGACGCCAGTCGTTCTCGACCGTGCGGTCCCAGCCGTCGTGATCCGAATTCAGGCCTGCATACTGACGCCATTCGTAGGTGTCGCAGCGGATGCCTTCGTAGTTCACGTTGCGCGCGCCGGCCGGGCTCGTGATGACGACTGCGTAGCGCACGACGCCGTCGCTGCCGACCGCGAGCGACTTCGCATCGACGGAGAACTTGAGCGGCGTGTTCTGCGACACGTTGAACGGCAGCAGATCGCCCGCTTGCGGCAGCGGCGGCAGCGTGTCGACCGGGTTTTCCTTCCAGTTGCCCTGGCGGTCCAGCAGGTACACGAACTCGCTGTCATCCTTGTTGGTCGGCGTCTTCGAATTCGCGCACCCGGCCAGCGTGGCCGCCGCGACGATCGATGCGAGCGCGAGAGCAATCGCTTTCAATATGCATTCCTCGTAAAAAAAGGGCGCGACACCAAGGTCGCGCCCGGTCATGCAGTCCGACTCGTCATTTGCCGACGATCACGCGGGGCGGCATCTCGTCGAGCGTGCTCGCCTCCACTTCGATCTCGGAACAGACCACCGATGTGTCGACAATCGTCAGCGTCTGCTGGGCCTGCGCGCCGATGACGCGCGGATAGCGCGACAGACGCGGCCCACGCGGCTTTTCGGCTCGCTGCGCCGGGCGGCGCAGGAAGCGCGACAGTTCCGTCAGCGCCAACTGATAGACATCCCGCTTGAACTCGATCACCGCATCGAGCGGCACCCAGTACTCGTTCCAGCGCCACGCATCGAACTCCGGGTGGTCGGTCGCGCGCAAGCAAATGTCGCAATCGCGTCCGACCATCCGCAGAAGGAACCAGATCTGCTTCTGGCCGCGGTAATGTCCGCGTACTTCGCGTTTGATGAACTTGTCAGGCACCTCGTAACGCAACCAGTCGCGAGTGCGGCCGATTATCTTGACGTGTTCCGGGTGCAGGCCCGTCTCCTCGTGCAGCTCCCGGTACATCGCCTGCATGGGGGTCTCGCCGTACTTGATCCCACCTTGAGGAAACTGCCAGGAATGCTCGCGGAGCCGCTTGCCCCAAAACACCTCGTTGCGCGCGTTCAAGAGGATGATGCCGACGTTCGGGCGAAAGCCTTCACGATCCAGCATACAACCACCTTCGAATCCTTTAAAATTGCTTTGATTATAAACAGATAACGGGCGCTGCGCACCGTGACGGAGCGAAACCGCGCGGGGTACACCGGCTGAATTGTCCCTGATTTGTCTGCTAAGTCATCTGCGCCATCGTCGTTCGTCGCGCGCAGCTTTTTCACCTTGAAACTTTTTCGGGCGCCCCGCCTGGGGCGCCGTATTTGGAACCGTCCGCATGAAAGCTTCCCGTTTCTTTATCGGCACCCTCAAAGAAGCACCGGCCGACGCAGAGATCGTCAGCCACAAGCTGATGGTGCGCGCCGGCATGATCCGTCGCGTCGCCGGCGGCATCTACAACTACCTGCCGGTCGGCCTGCGTTCGATTCGCAAGGTCGAGGCGATCGTGCGCGAGGAAATGAACCGGGCAGGCGCCATCGAGCTGCTGATGCCGGCCGTGCAACCGGCCGAGCTGTGGCAGGAATCGGGCCGCTGGGAGCAGTACGGCCCCGAGCTGCTGCGCTTCAAGGACCGCAAGGACAACGACTTCGTGATCGGGCCGACGCACGAGGAAGTCATCACCGACATCGCGCGCAACCAGATCAAGAGCTACCGGCAGATGCCGGTGAACTTCTACCAGATCCAGACGAAGTTCCGCGACGAGATCCGTCCGCGCTTCGGCGTGATGCGCGGCCGCGAGTTCATCATGAAGGACGCGTATTCGTTCGACAAGGACGCGGCCGGCCTGAACGAGTCATATCGCAAGATGTACGACGCATACGTGCGCATCTTCACGCGCCTCGGCCTCGAGTTCCGCGCGGTTGCGGCCGACAGCGGCTCGATCGGCGGCAACTTCTCGCACGAGTTCCACGTGATCGCCGATACCGGCGAGGACGCGATCGCCTACTGTCCGACGTCCGACTTCGCGGCGAACGTCGAAGCGGCCGAAGCGCTGCCGCTGATCGCCGAACGCGCGGCACCCGCCGAAGCGATGGAAAAGGTCGCGACGCCCGGCAAGGCGAAGTGCGAGGCCGTCGCCGAACTGCTGTCGATCCCGCTCGAGCGCACGATCAAGTCGATCGTGCTCGCCACCGACAACGAAGGCGCCGAGCCGACCATCTGGCTCGTGATGCTGCGCGGCGACCACGACCTGAACGAGATCAAGGTGTCGAAGCTGCCGGGGCTGAAGAACCACCGCTTCGCGACCGAGCAGGAAATCGTCGAGTGGTTCGGCACGCCGCCGGGCTACCTCGGCCCGGTCGGCACGAAGAAGCCGGTGAAGGTGATCGCCGATCGCACGGTCGCGAACATGAGCGACTTCGTCGTCGGCGCGAACGAGGTCGACTATCACATCGCCGGCGTGAACTGGGGCCGCGACCTGCCGGAGCCGGACGTCGCCGACGTGCGCAACGTGAAGAAGGGCGATCCGTCGCCGGACGGCAAGGGTGAGATCGACATCTGCCGCGGCATCGAAGTCGGCCACGTGTTCCAGCTCGGCACCAAGTACTCGGAAGCGATGGGCGCGACGTTCCTCGACGAGTCGGGCAAGCCGCAGCCGATGCTGATGGGCTGCTACGGCGTCGGCGTCACGCGCATTCTCGGCGCGGCGATCGAACAGAACTTCGACGAGCGCGGCATCATCTGGCCCGAGTCGATCGCGCCGTTCGAAGTCGTGCTGTGCCCGATGGGCTACGATCGAAGCGACATGGTCCGCGAGGCCGCCGACAAGCTGTACGCGGAACTGGCCGCGGCCGGCATCGACGTGATCCTCGACGATCGCGGCGAGCGCCCGGGCGTGATGTTTGCCGACTGGGAATTGATCGGCGTGCCGCATCGCCTGGTGATCGGCGAGCGCGGCCTGAAGGAAGGCAAGATCGAGTATCAGGGCCGCCGCGACGCCGAGGCGACGCTGCTGCCGGCCGACGCGGCCGCGGCGACGGTGACGGAGAAGATCCGCGCCGCGCTCGCGCGCTAAGCGCTTCGACCGGAGGACACGGTGGAATACACCTTCCTGTCGGCCACCGTGCTCCTCGTGCTGATCACGGATCCGCTCGGCAACATCCCGCTGTTCATCACGGCGATGCGGGATGTGCCGCGCGAGCGGCGCGTGAAGCTGATCCTGCGTGAAGTCGGGACCGCGTTCGTGATCCTGCTGTTCTTCATGGTGGTCGGCGACCGCTTCCTGCGGATGATGAACCTCACCGACCTGTCGCTGCGGCTCGGCGGCGGGATCGTGCTGTTCCTGATCGCGCTGCGGATGATCTTCCCGCATCCGGACGGCGCGCTCGGCAGCGATCCGCGCGCCGGCGGTGAACCGTTCATCGTGCCGCTCGCGATTCCCGCGCTCGCTGGGCCGTCCGCGCTCGCGACGGTGATGCTGCTGACGTCGCAGGCGCCGGGCAAGATGTTCGAGTGGGTCGGCGCGCTGACGGTCACGATGATCGTCTGCGCGATCACGCTGGTGCTGGCCGAACGGATCCAGCAGTGGCTCGGCGAGCGGACCGTCGCCGCGTTCGAGCGGCTGATGGGTCTCGTGCTCGTCGCGATCTCGGTCGAGATGCTGCTCGCCGGCATCAAGGCGTTCGTGCACCAGCTGCAGATGTAACGCGTTGGTGCGTACCGACGAAAAAAAGCGGCGCTCCGGGTAACCGGAGCGCCGCTTTCCATTTATATAGCGGGCAGGGCGGCGATCAGACGTTCGCGGTCAGCGCACGGATCGTCGGCAGGTTGCGCCAGTAGCCCTTGGCGTCCATCCCGCAGCCGAACACGTAGCGGTCGGGCACCGAGAAGCCGCAGAAGTCGGGATGCAGCGGTTTCGCCTTCGTGAGCGTCTTCTCGCACAGCACCGCGGACATGAAGCGCTTCGCGCCCATGTCGAGGATGCGGTCGCGGATCGCGGCCATCGTCTCGCCTTCGTCGAGGATGTCGTCGAGCACGAGCACGATGCGGTCCTTCACCGATTCGCGCGGCGCGACGCGCCAGTGCATCTCCGGGCTGCCCTGCGTCGTGTTGCGGTAGCGGGTCAGGTGGATGTAGTCGAATTCCAGCGGGAAATCGAGATGCGGCAGCAGCATCCCGGTAAACACCGCGGCGCCGCCCATCACCGAGAGGACGAGCGGGAACGCGTCGCCGATCTCGGCGCGGATCGCTTCGGCCATCCGGGCGATCGACGCGTTGACGGCGTCCGCCGAGACGATCTCTTCGGAGTGTTCGAAAATGTGGAGGGCTTCTTCGCGGTTCATGAGTTCTGGCGGGCAGTCGGTATACAAATAAGAATGAAGCAGAACGGCTGGCGCGCGCTACGGCAAAAACCCGCGCGCCGGCCGACGGGCGGAATCAGCGCATGCCGGGCATCATGCCCTTCAAGCCGCGCATCATCTTCTGCATGTTGCCGCCCTTCAGCTTCTTCATCATCGTACGCATCTGGTCGTACTGGTTCAGCATCCGGTTGACTTCCTGCACCGGCACGCCCGCGCCGGCTGCAATGCGGCGCTTGCGCGTCGCCTTGATGATTTCGGGTTTGGCGCGCTCGGCGGGCGTCATCGAGCTGATGATGCCTTCCATCCGGCGGATCGACTTCTCGGCCTGGCCCATGTCGGCGCCGGCCGCCGCCTGCTGGAACTGCGCGGGCAGCTTGTCCATCAGCGACGACAGGCCGCCCATGTTCTTCATCTGCGAGATCTGCGCGCGGAAATCGTTCAGGTCGAAGTCGCCGCCTTTCTTGACCTTGTCGGCGAGCTTCTGCGCGGCCTGCACGTCGACGCCGCGCTGCGCTTCCTCGACGAGCGCGAGGATGTCGCCCATGCCGAGGATCCGGTTCGCCATCCGGTCCGGGTGGAACACCTCGAGGCCGTCGAGCTTCTCGGCGACGCCGACGAACTTGATCGGCTTGCCCGTGATGTGGCGCACCGACAGCGCGGCACCGCCGCGCGAATCGCCGTCGAGCTTGGTCAGCACGACGCCGGTGAGCGGCAGCGTGTCGTTGAACGCCTTCGCGGTGTTGACCGCGTCCTGGCCGAGCATCGCGTCGACGACGAACAGCGTTTCGGCCGGCTTCAGCGTGCCGTGCAGCGCGGCGATTTCCTGCATCATCGCCTCGTCGATACCGAGGCGGCCGGCCGTGTCGACGATCAGCACGTCATGGTAGTGGCGCTTCGCCCAGTCGACGGCCGCGAGTGCGATGTCGACGGGCTTCTGGTCCGGCGTCGACGGGAAGAAATCGGCGCCGACCTGTTCGCTCACCGTTTTCAGCTGCATGATGGCGGCCGGGCGATACACGTCGCACGACACCGTCAGCACCTTCTTCTTGTACTTCTCGCGCAAGAGTTTCGCGAGCTTGCCGGCGGTCGTGGTCTTGCCGGCGCCCTGCAGGCCGGCCATCAGGATCACGGCGGGCGGCGTGACCGCGAGGTTCAGCTCGGCGGCCTTGCCTTCGTAGTCGCCGCCGATCACGGCGGTCAGTTCCTTCTGGACCACGCCGACGAGCGCCTGGCCCGGCGACAGGCTGCTGATCACTTCCTCGCCGAGCGCCTTTTCCTTGACCTTGGCGATGAATTCGCGGACGACCGGCAGCGCGACGTCGGCTTCCAGCAACGCGAGACGCACCTCGCGGAGCATCTCCTGGGTGTTCGCCTCGGTAAGCCGGGCCTCGCCGCGCAGCGTCTTGACGACGCGCGCCATCCGTTGAGTGAGATTGTCGAGCATGGGGAGCGATGGACAGTGGGGCCCGAAGGCGCAACGGAACCGTACAAAAGGGAGCCGTCGCGGGAAGGGGGCCTAGTGTAAACTTCGAACATGGATATTGTACTGTATGCCCTCACCGCATTCCTGTACGGCGGCCTCGCCGTCGCAGGCTGGCGCACGCACCGCCAGGGTGCGACGCCGCTCGTCGCGAGCGTGCCGGCCGTGCCGGTGCCGGCGTCCGCCGCGTCGGGAATGAGCGGCGCCGGCCGCGCGCTGCTGTTCGCGGCGCTCGTCGCGCACGGCGTGCTGCTGCACACGACGATCTTCCCGCACGACGCGATGGTCTTCGGCTTCGCGTTCGCGCTGTCCGCGATGTTCTGGCTCGGCGCCGGCATCTACTGGATCGAGAGCTTCTTCTTCCCGCTCGACAGCCTGCGCCTGCTCGTGCTGCCGCTCGCGTGCGGCGCGTCGCTGCTGCCGCTCGTGTTCGGTGGCGTGCGGGTGCTGCCTTATGCCGCAGCGCCGCTGTTCAAGATGCACTTCCTGATCGCGAACATCGCGTACGGCCTTTTCGCGATCGCCGCGCTGCACGCGGTCCTGATGCTGATGGTCGAGCGGCGCCTGCAGTCGCTGAGGAGCGGCGGGCGCGACGGCTCGACCGGCTGGATCGCGAGTTGGCTCGAAACGCTGCCGCCGCTGCTCACGCTCGAGAAGCTGCTGTTCCGTCTGATCGGCGCCGGCTTCGTGCTGCTGACGCTGACGCTCGCGTCGGGGATCCTGTTCAGCGAGCAGGTCGATGCACGCGCGCTGCGGCTCGATCACAAGACCGTGTTCGCGGTGCTGTCGTGGCTGATGTTCGGCGGCCTGCTGATCGCGCACAAGACGTCGGGCTGGCGCGGGCGCGGCGCCGCGCGCTGGGTGCTCGTGTCGTTTGCCGCGCTGCTGCTCGCGTATGTCGGCAGCCGGTTCGTTTTCGAGGTGCTGCTGCACCGCTCCGTGGTTTGAACGCAGGTTTCCGATGCGACAGATTCTTCTCCTGATTCTTCTCTTCTTCGCGGGTTCGTGGCTCACGCGCAAGCTGCGCCAGGCCCAGGAGCACGCGCAGGCGCGCGCCGGCCGCGGTGGCGGCAACGACGGCGCACCGGGTCCTGGCGCCGGGGCGGCACGCCCGAACGGCGACGCGCGCTCGCTGCCCGAACCGATGGTGCGTTGCGCCGAGTGCGGCGTGCATACGCCGCAGGGCGACGCCGTCGCCGCGGGCGGCGAATACTTCTGCAGCACCGAGCACGCGCAGCGCCACGGCGCACACGCGAGCGGCCACGACGCCCGATGAGCGACGCAGCGCTGCTGTCGGTCGACGCGAACGGCTGGGTGCGCGAAGCGCGCCACGCGCCGTCGCCGAATTTCGAGGCGCGGCCCGCGGGCGCGGTGCCGACGCTCGTCGTCGTCCACAACATCAGCCTGCCCCCCGGCGAGTTCGGCGGCGATGCGATCGAGGCGCTGTTCCTGAATCGCCTCGATTGCGATACGCACCCCTATTACCAGCGCCACCTGCGCGACGTGCGCGTGTCCGCGCACTTCCTGATCCGCCGCGACGGCGAACTCGTGCAGTTCGTGTCGTGCGACGAGCGTGCATGGCATGCGGGCGCGTCCGAGTTCTTCGGCCGGTCGCGCTGCAACGACTTCTCGATCGGCATCGAACTCGAAGGTGCGGACGACGTGCCGTTCGACGCGGCACAGTACGCGACGCTCGGGGTGCTCGCACGCACGCTCGCCGCACGCTATCCGATCGATGCGGTGGCCGGGCATTCGGACGTCGCGCCGGGCCGCAAGACCGACCCGGGTCCGCACTTCGATTGGCAACGCTTCGCGAGCGATGCCGGGTTTTCCGCCGAATACTTTCCTTTCCGTCAGCACTGATCGCAGGGTTTTTGAGCGGGCGAAATTTTTTTTTCCGACCAATGCCTTGTCGCGTCTGCCCGTCCGGGCGGCCGGGTTGATGTCAATACCTCCGGCGAAAATTCTCCGTTTTGATGTCGCCGGAATGTCCACTATACTTGGTGCCAGTTGAGCGGTTCTGTACTAGATATAGTGTGTGTCGCAGGGGAAACCCGAGCGGCACCGGCCGGCGGGCAACGCCGGCGGCCAGGGTTCTCAGTGCGGCGCGCCAGGCCGGGCGGTCCGGGCGTCGCAATCAAGCGCAGCGAACTTCGACGGGGCAGCGTACACATGACGAAGCACACGACCGGATCGGTTGTCGCGCATCGACCGAACCGGCTTCCCCGACGCATCGCTCGCCTCTTACCGCTCGCGCATCCGATAGCGCAGCGTTCGTTTTAATCCGCGGTTCTCTCCGCACCATCCAACACCAGGAGCTTTGCACATGCAAACCACCGACAACGCGACGTCCCAGTACGAGAGCGCCTCGAGCCGTCCGCTCGGCGGGACCGAACAGGGCGCGCAGGCGCTCGCGCCGCAGGCCACGTTCGCCGACTACAAGGTGATCCGCCGCAACGGCAGCGTGGTGTCGTTCGAGCCTTCGAAGATCGCGATTGCGGTGACCAAGGCTTTCCTGGCCGTCAATGGCGGGCAGGGCGCGGCATCGGCACGCGTACGCGAACTCGTCGAGCAACTCACGCACAACGTCGTGCGCGCGCTCGTGCGCAGCCGTCCGAACGGCGGTACGTTCCATATCGAAGACATCCAGGACCAGGTCGAACTCGCGCTGATGCGCGGCGGCGAGCACAACGTCGCGCGTGCGTACGTGCTGTATCGCGAGAAGCGTCACCTCGAGCGCCAGCATGCGGGCGAGGAAGCAGCGGCAGCGGGCGGCGAGTCGAGCACCGGCATCAACGTCGTCGACAACGGCGTCACGCGCCCGCTCGACCTGAACGCACTGCGCGCGCTGATCGTGTCGGCATGCGACGGTCTCGGCGCTGCGGTTAACCCTGAGCCGATCGTCGCGGAAACGGTGAAGAACCTGTACGACGGCGTGCCGATGAGCCAGGTCTACGACTCGGCGATCCTCGCTGCGCGCACGATGATCGAAAAGGATCCGGCATACAGCCAGGTCACGGCCCGCATCCTGCTGCACACGATCCGTCGCGAGATCCTCGGCGAGGAAGTGGTCCAGGCCGAGATGTCGGCCCGCTACGCGGAATACTTCCCGCAGTTCCTGAAGCGCGGCGTCGACGCCGGCCTGCTCGACGACAAGCTGCTTCAGTTCGACCTGAAGCGTCTGGGCGAAGCGCTCGACGCGAACCGCGACCTGCAGTTCGGCTACCTCGGCCTGCAGACGCTGTACGACCGCTACTTCCTGCACGTCGACGGCAGCCGCATCGAAATGCCGCAGGCATTCTTCATGCGCGTCGCGATGGGCCTGTCGCTGAACGAGATCGACCGCGAAACGCGCGCGATCGAGTTCTACAACGTGCTGTCGAGCTTCGACTTCATGAGCTCGACGCCGACGCTGTTCAACTCGGGCACGCACCGCTCGCAGTTGTCGTCGTGCTACCTGACGACGGTCGCGGACGATCTCGACGGCATCTATGAAGCGCTGAAGGAAAACGCGCTGCTGTCGAAGTTCGCCGGCGGTCTCGGCAACGACTGGACCCGCGTGCGCGCACTCGGCTCGCATATCAAGGGCACGAACGGCAAGTCGCAAGGCGTGGTCCCGTTCCTGAAGGTCGTCAACGACACGGCCGTCGCGGTCAACCAGGGCGGCAAGCGCAAGGGCGCGGTGTGCGCGTACCTCGAATCGTGGCACCTCGACATCGAGGAGTTCCTCGAGCTGCGCAAGAACACCGGCGACGATCGCCGCCGTACGCACGACATGAACACGGCGAACTGGATTCCCGACCTGTTCATGAAGCGCGTGATGGAAGGCGCCGACTGGACGCTGTTCTCGCCGTCGACCTGCCCGGACCTGCACGACAAGTTCGGCGCCGATTTCGAGAAGGCTTACACGGCTTACGAAGAGAAGGTCGCGCGCGGCGAGATCAAGCTGTTCAAGAAGATCCCGGCGCAGCAGCTCTGGCGCAAGATGCTCGGCATGCTGTTCGAAACGGGCCACCCGTGGATCACGTTCAAGGATCCGTGCAACGTGCGCTCGCCGCAGCAGCACGTCGGCGTTGTCCACTCGTCGAACCTGTGCACGGAAATCACGCTGAACACGAGCGACACCGAAATCGCGGTGTGCAACCTGGGCTCCGTGAACCTCGTCGCCCACCTGGTGAAGCAGGCCGACGGCAGCTACGCGCTCGACCACGACAAGCTGAAGCGCACGATCAGCGTCGCGATGCGCATGCTCGACAACGTGATCGACATCAACTACTACGCGGTGCCGAAGGCGCGTAACTCGAACCTGAAGCACCGTCCGGTCGGCATGGGCATCATGGGCTTCCAGGACTGCCTGCACCTGCTGCGCACGCCGTACGCGTCGGAAGCGGCGGTCGAGTTCGCCGATCGTTCGATGGAAGCGGTCTGCTACTACGCGTACTACGCGTCGACCGAGCTGGCCGAGGAACGCGGCCGCTACTCGAGCTACCGCGGCTCGCTGTGGGATCGCGGCATCCTCCCGCAGGACACGCTGAAGCTGCTGACGGAAGCGCGCGGCGGCTACGTCGAGGTCGACACGTCCGAGTCGCTCGACTGGACGACGCTGCGTTCGCGGATCGCCGCACACGGCATGCGCAACTCGAACTGCGTCGCGATCGCGCCGACGGCGACGATCTCGAACATCATCGGCGTGTCGGCATGCATCGAGCCGACCTTCCAGAACCTGTACGTGAAGTCGAACCTGTCGGGCGAATTCACGGTGGTCAACGAGTACCTCGTCCGCGACCTGAAGGAACGCGGCCTGTGGGACGAAGTGATGGTCGCCGACCTGAAGTACTTCGACGGCATGCTGTCGCGCATCGACCGTATCCCGGCCGACCTGCGCGCGATCTACGCGACCGCGTTCGAAGTCGACCCGACGTGGCTGGTCGAAGCGGCATCGCGTCGCCAGAAGTGGATCGACCAGGCTCAGTCGCTGAACATCTACATGGGCGGCGCGTCGGGCAAGAAGCTCGACGAGGTCTACAAGCTCGCCTGGCTGCGCGGTCTGAAGACGACCTACTACCTCCGCACGATGGCAGCGACGCACGTCGAGAAGTCGACGGTCGCACACGGCGCGCTGAACGCGGTGCCGACGAGCGGCGGCTCGAGCAGCGGCGGCGCGCAAGGCGCGGCAGGCGGCTTCGGTGCAGCGGGCGGCGCAGCGTCGTCGTCGGGCGCAGTCGACGCGGCACCGGCACTCGCGCCGGTTGAAGCGGACGGTCCGGTATGCACGATGCGCCCGGGCGATCCCGGCTTCGACGAGTGCGAAGCCTGCCAGTAACGCGGCGCGCATGACCTGAAGAAGGTTCGGGCGGCGCGCACGACAACCGATCGAGGTTGAAGTGTGCGCCGCTCTCAACTAAAAAAATGATAAGGAATCTGTAACGCGGCACTCGCGTTGCAGGCAGTGACAAGCGATCGAAACATCCCCGACGACGTCGCGTTTCGATCAGCGTTCGATGCGTCGAGCGCACCTCGCGATACACGTGCGACACACGTCGCGCGCTGCATGAACGACGATGCGTTGCTCAAAGTGTTGTATCGAGGTCGCAACGCGAATCGAAAAAAGGATTTTTCGTGAGCGAGCCCTTTTATCGCTCAGGAAAAGATGGTACAAACCGTTCTAAATTGATGGTGAGAATTTATGCTCAACTGGGATGACGAGAAGACTGCCGTAACCCCCGCGAGCGGAGCGCAGCAAAACGCGTTGCGCACCTCCGCAGGGATGGCTGTCGGAATGCAGGCTGCAACGCCTGCCGCCCATCAGGTCCGCGACATTTTCGAAGGCGATCTTGCGGTGCCGCCGCAAGCATCGGCTGTTCCCGCCGGCGGTTCGGAAGCGCGGGTCAACGTTGCAGACAAGCGCATCATCAACGGCCAGACTGACGTCAATCAGCTGGTGCCGTTCAAGTACAAGTGGGCGTGGGAAAAGTATCTGGCGGGTTGCGCGAACCACTGGATGCCGCAGGAAATCAACATGTCCCGCGACATCGCCCTGTGGAAGGATCCGAACGGTCTGACCGAGGACGAGCGCCGCATCGTCAAGCGCAACCTCGGCTTCTTCGTGACGGCCGATTCGCTCGCCGCGAACAACATCGTGCTCGGCACGTACCGCCACATCACGGCGCCCGAGTGCCGGCAGTTCCTGCTGCGCCAGGCGTTCGAAGAGGCGATCCACACGCACGCGTACCAATACATCGTCGAATCGCTCGGTCTCGACGAAGGCGAGATCTTCAACGCGTACCACGAGGTCACGTCGATCCGCGCGAAGGACGAATTCCTGATCCCGTTCATCCACACGCTGACTGACCCGGCCTTCAAGACCGGCACGCTCGAAGCGGATCAGAAGCTGCTGAAGTCGCTGATCGTGTTCGCCTGCATCATGGAAGGCCTGTTCTTCTATGTCGGCTTCACGCAGATTCTCGCGCTCGGCCGCCAGAACAAGATGACGGGTGCTGCAGAGCAATATCAGTACATCCTGCGCGACGAGTCGATGCACTGCAATTTCGGCATCGACCTGATCAACCAGATCAAGCTCGAGAACCCGCATCTCTGGACCGCGGAATTCCGCGCCGAGATCCGCGAGCTGTTCAAGCAGGCTGTCGAACTCGAATACCGCTACGCCGAGGACACGATGCCGCGCGGCGTGCTGGGTCTGAACGCGTCGATGTTCAAGAGCTATCTGCGCTTCATCAGCAACCGCCGTTGCCAGCAGATCGGCCTCGACCCGCTGTTCCCGAACGAGGAAAACCCGTTCCCGTGGATGAGCGAGATGATCGACCTGAAGAAGGAACGCAACTTCTTCGAGACGCGTGTGATCGAGTATCAGACGGGCGGCGCGCTGTCCTGGGAATAACCCGCAGCAGCGAACCCGTCACATGATGTGAGCAGCCGGCGGCCTCTCGGCCCCGGCCCAAGGTTTAGGAGCAAGAACGCCTGATGCAAAGCATGCCCGGTGCCTTAACGGCCCAACGACATGATCGGCACTTTGCGAACCCTTCAGTGGGATGGGCAAACTTCCCTCCGGAAAAAGCGGACGGCCGTGTGGCGGTCCGCTTGATCAAGCGATTAGGGGTGGCGGCGCGAGGCGCGCCGGCTACCGACTTGATTTGGCGCGCGAGGCCATGGGGTCACGCGCGCCATACCGTATTCATTAGCGTAAGCGCGTGGTATCCGCGTACGCCGATGAATAGCCCGCTTCGAAGCGCACGTCCTGAACAGCGTCCGCGGGAAGCGGGTTTTGACGAAGGGTGTAGTTTGAACTGACTCTCATCTGAACCTGAAGGAGAACAACATGGCTACTGCCAAGAAGAAACCGGCTGCTAAGAAGGTTGCTGCCAAGAAGACCGTTGCGAAGAAGGCTGCTGCTCCGGCGAAGAAGGCCGCTGCGGTGAAGAAGGTTGCTGCGAAGAAGGTCGCGGTGAAGAAGGTTGCCGCGAAGAAGGCAGCACCGGCGAAGAAGGCTGCTGCGAAGAAGGTCGCGGCAAAGAAGGTCGCAACGAAGAAGGTTGCTGCGAAGAAAGTCGCGGTGAAGAAGGTTGCCGCGAAGAAGGCAGCACCGGCGAAGAAGGCCGCTGCGAAGAAGGTTGCAGCCAAGAAAGTCGCGGTGAAGAAGGTTGCTGCGAAGAAGGCAGCACCGGCGAAGAAGGCCGCTGCCAAGAAGGCCGCGCCGGCGAAGAAGGCTGCCGCCAAGAAGGCTGCGCCTGCGAAGAAGGCTGCGCCTGCCAAGAAGGCTGCCCCTGCGAAGAAGGCTGCCGCTGCACCGAAGGCTGCTGCTGCACCGAAGGCTGCCGCTGCTCCGAAGGCTGCCGCTGCTCCGAAGGCTGCCGCACCGGCGAAGAAGGCCGCTGCACCGAAGAAGGCTGCTGCTCCGAAGAAGGCCGTCGTGAAGAAGGCTGCACCGGCAACCACCGCGTCGACCGCATCGGTCGCGCCGGCATCGGGCGTGAAGACCGCGCTCAACCCGGCAGCGGCATGGCCGTTCCCGACCGGCAGCCGTCCGTAATCGCGGCTGACCAGCACTACCCGGACACTCACGCGGTGTCCGCGGGTTGAGTAGCGCTACTCAATCGATCCCGCCATCTGGCTCAGGTGGCGGGATTTTTTTCGTCCCTCTGCATCGATGGGCCGGCCGGCTGCCGGGCACGGACGAAAAAAAACGCATGTGCAGCTTCGCACATGCGTTCGACCGCGGCTTGCGCCGCGTGCTGAGGATGCTCGTTAGTGCGTGACGCGCGTGACGCCGCCGCTCGACAGCAGTCGCACCCGTTCGCCGGCGCGGAACACTTCGCCGCTCGCCGCCTGCGTGATCGAGCGCAGGTCGCCGTTGTCGAGGCGCACGGTGATTTCGACACCGTTCGCCGTGCTGAGGTTTTCGCCGACCGCGTTGCCTGCGACCGCGCCGACGAGACCGCCCGCGATGGCCGTCAGGATCGATCCCTTGCCGCCGCCGATCGCGCTGCCCGCGACTGCGCCGAGCGCGCCGCCGCCGAGCGTGCCGATCGCGCTGCCGCCGCCATCGGACTGGATGCGCACCGCACGGACGCTTTCGACGGTGCCCATGCGCACGGTTTGCTCGCGCTGCGCCTGGCCGACGCTATAGACATCTGCCGAGCCCGGCGCCGTGAAGCAGCCGGCGAGCGTCAGCGTGGCCGTCAGCATGGCAGCGAGCGTGAGGGTTTTCTTGGTCAACATCTTTGCTCTCCCACAATATTCATTTGAGACTGTACCCGAAGGCAGCCTCGAAGCGCGCGTCGATTTCGGCGCGCGTCAGTGCGTAAGTTTGAGGCCCCTGGTGGGCGATCTTGATCGAGCCCATCAGGCTCGCGAGGCGGCCCGTGGTTGCCCAGTCGAGGCCATTCTCGATGCCGTACAGCAGGCCGCCCCGGAAGGCGTCGCCGCAGCCGGTCGGATCGACGACACGCTCGGCTTGCACGACCGGAATCTGTTCTTCGCCGTTTTTGTGAAGAATGGTGGCGCCGCGCTCGCCGCGCGTGATGATCAACGCCTGAACCCGGCTGGCGATTTCCTGTTCGGACCAGCCTGTCTTGTCGCTGACGAGCTTGCCCTCGTAGTCGTTGACCGCAACGAAGGTGGCAAGTTCAATGATGCGGCGCAGCGTCGCACCGTCGAACAGCGGCAGGCCCTGGCCCGGATCGAAGATGAACGGGATGCCGGCCTTCGCGAATTGCTCGGCGTGCTGGACCATCCCGTCGAAGCCGTCCGGCGCGACGATGCCGAGCTTCACGCCCGACACTTCGTCCGCGCGGTTCAGGTGCGACTGCATCATCGCGCCGGGGTGGAATGCGGTGATCTGGTTGTTCTCGAGATCGGTCGTGATCATCGCCTGCGCGGTGTGCGTTTCGGGCACCACGCGTATGCTGGCCTTCGACAGGCCGAGGCTGTCGAGACGCTCGAGATAGCGATCGGCGTCGTTCGCGCCGACCGTCGCCATGATGCGCGCGTCGCCGCCGAGCATGTGCAGCGCGTAGGCGATGTTCCCCGCGCAACCGCCGAATTCGCGACGCATCGTCGGCACGAGGAAGCTCACGTTCAGAAGGTGAACCTGGTCGGGCAGGATGTGCTCGCGAAACCGGCCTTCGAAGGTCATGATGTTGTCGTAGGCGAGCGAGCCGCAAATCAGCGTAGTCAAGGCGTGCGTTCCTGTAGAGAGCAAAGGGAGGCGGCTGCCCGGCCGGCGCGCGCAGGCCGTCGGGCCTCGCGCGGCAGGGCCGGGCGGCTGCGGGTTACTTCAGTGCGGCGAGCGCTGCGTCGTAGTTCGGCTCGTCCTTGATCTCGCCGACGAGTTCCGCGTGGAGCACCTTGTCCTGCGCGTCGAGCACGACGACCGCGCGGGCCGTCAGGCCGTTCAGCGGGCCGCTCGTCACGTCGACGCCGTATGCGTTCGCGAACGCGCGGCCGCCGCGGAACGTCGAAGCCGTCACGACGTTCGCGAGGCCTTCGGTCGTGCAGAAGCGCGTGGCGGCGAACGGCAGGTCGCCGGACACGACCACCACGACCGTGTTGTCGAGCGACGACGCGGCTTCGTTGAACTTGCGGGTCGACGTCGCGCAGGTGGGCGTATCGAGGCTCGGGACGATGTTCAGCACCTTGCGCTTGCCGGCGAAGCTGGCGAGCGACAGGTCGGCGAGGTCCTTGCCGACCAGCTTGAAGTCGGGGGCTTGCGAGCCGACGGCCGGGAACGTGCCGGCGAGATCGATCGGGTTGCCACCCAGCGTAACTTTGCTCATGTTCGTGCTCCGAAATAGCGCGCCGCAGCGGCGCGCGGGTTGAGACGGCGCGCATGCGCGCGCCGCGGGGCGTCACGGATAGAAGATCTGGACGCGGAAATTCGAGGCGGGCGCGCCGTTCGTGTCGAGACGGACGACCATCGTCTGCGTCGTGCCGGGCGGCAGCCCGGCGTCGATCGGCATGCCCGGGCGCACGTAGTCGCGCGGCGCGAGCACGCGGCGCACGGTCACGTGATTCGTGTCGTCGAGCAGCGTCAGCTCGAGCGACGGGTAGGCGAGCGCGACGCGGTAGCGGTTCGTCAGCGGCACCTTCAACTCCAGCACGCGCGGGCCGTCGATCTGGCGCAGGTCGGCCGCGTCGAGCCGCAGGCCGTCGATCGCGCGCGGCGGCGTCACCTTGCAGCCGAGCGGCGCGCACGCCTGCCGGAACCAGCCCTGCGTGACGGGCCAGTAGATCATCACGGTTTCGCGCTGCCACCACGCGAGCTGCGCGACGAGCAGCACCGCGAGCACGGCCGCGACGAGGCCGCCGAAAAAGCCGCCGAGCGTTCCACGTCGCTGCTGCGCGCGCGGCTCGCGCGTCACGGCGAAGGGCGGGCGGTCGTCGTCGGACAGTGCGGCGGGGAAGGGGGCGGCCGGTTGTACGTCCGGTTCGGCACCGGGTTCGCTGGCGGCTGCGGCCGGTGCGGCGGCACGTTCGGCGTGGGTGTCGGGTTCGGGTTTCGGTTCGAGTCCGGGCTCGGCTTGTACCGGCCTGAACGCGAAGCGCGGTTCGCGTGGCGCGTGCTCGTCGTCGGGCACGGCGAAGCGCGCGTTGCCGACCGGTTCGACGGGCGCTGCTGCGGCGGGTTCGATCGACGGCGCGGGCGCGACGAAGCGCGGTTCACGCAGGTCGGGTTCGGTGAGCGGCGTGAGCGGTTCGTCGGTTTCGGGCGGCACTGCATCCGGTCCGGCCGATCGCGCGGCGACGGCGTGCAACTCGGCCGGCTGCGATGCGATCGGCGCCGGCGTGCCGGACAGGTGAACCACACCGGATTCCGTCGACGGCAGCGCAAGCGGGATCAGCGGCTCGGCGCGCACGGTCTCGACACTGTGCTGCAGGGACGGGTCGACGCCGCCATCGAGCCACGGCGCCCACATGTCCCAGCCTTCCGGCTGGTAATCGGAACCCGCTGCCGGTTCGACCGGTGCGTCGGTGGTGAAGAGCCGCGCGGGCGCGGCGTCGTGTTGCGGGTTGGCGGCGGCCGGCTCGACCGGCGCCGCTTCGGTCAGCGCGGATTCCGGCGGTGCCGGATCGGGTACGAGCGACTGCGATGCGTTGAAGACCTGCTGACAGTGTCCGCAACGCACGAGCCCGTCATGCAGCGCGAGCTGTTCCTGCTGCAGCCGGAAGACGGTTTCGCAATGAGGGCAGCGCGTCGCAAGAAGCATGTCGAGCCGGGCGGCCTGCTGGCCAGAGTGAAGGACAGCGCTATTCTAATGGCTTTCCCGCCGCGTTCCGGCGAGGCATACCCAACCTTCGTGTTCGCGCCAGACCGAGATGTCGACGTAGCGCGCATAGACGGCCGCGACTTCGTCCGCCTGGCGCGCGAGCACGCCCGACAGCGCGATGCGCCCGCCCGGTTTCACCTTCGATGCGAGCATCGATGCCATCAGTTTCAGCGGGTTCGACAGGATGTTGGCGACGACGATGTCGAATTCGCCGGCCGGGCACGCATCGGGCAGCCCGTACGTGACTTCCGCATGGTTGCGTTCGCTGTTCTGGCGCGCCGATTCGACCGCCTGCGGATCGATGTCGATGCCGACCACGGGGTTCGCCCCGCATTTCCGCGCGAGGATCGCGAGAATGCCCGAGCCGCAGCCGTAGTCGAGCACCGACTGGCCGGGCTTCACCGACTGTTCGAGCCATTCCATGCACAGGCGGGTGGTCGGGTGGCTGCCGGTGCCGAACGCGAGACCGGGGTCGAGTTCGAGGATCAGCGCGTCGGGGTCGGGCGCGTCGTGCCACGACGGCACGACCCAGATCCGCTCGCCGATCGGAATCGGCTCGAACTGCGACTGCGTGAGCCGCACCCAGTCCTGTTCCTCGACTTCGCGCACGCCGAACTTCGGCGTCTCGGCGACGCCGATCTCGTTCGCGGCCGCCGCGAGCAGCACGGCCGGGTCGTGATCGGGCGACAGCAGCGCGATCACGCGCGAGTGCTGCCACGCGGTGCGTTCGGGAACGAGGCCGGGCTCGCCGAAGAGCGGCTGTTCGTCGGGCGTGTCGGCGTCGGCGTCCTCGACGGACACCGACAGCGCGCCGAGGTCGAGCAGCGCGTCGGACAGCGCCTCCGCATGCTCACGGGCCAGTTCGACGACGAGTTCGCGATAGCTCATGCTTACGCTTCTTCCGGTGCGACCTGCTGCTTCTGGGCGAGCCGGTGTTCGAGATAGTGGATGCTGGTGCCGCCTTCGACGAACTTCGAGTCGATCATCAGCTCGCGGTGCAGCGGGATGTTGGTCTGGATGCCTTCGACGACCATTTCCGACAGCGCGATGCGCATCCGGCGGATCGCCTGGTCGCGCGTCGCGCCGTAGGTGATCAGCTTGCCGATCATCGAATCATAGTTCGGCGGCACGAAATAGCCATTGTACGCATGCGAGTCGACGCGCACGCCAGGGCCGCCCGGCGTATGCCACGACGTGATCCGGCCCGGCGACGGCGTGAACTTGAACGGATCTTCCGCGTTGATCCGGCATTCGATCGCATGTCCGCGGAACTCGATGTCGCGCTGGCGCAGCGCGAGCTTCTCGCCGGCAGCGATGCGGATCTGTTCCTGCACGATGTCGACGCCCGTGATCATCTCCGACACCGGGTGCTCGACCTGCACGCGCGTGTTCATCTCGATGAAGTAGAACTCGTTGTTCTCGTACAGGAATTCGAACGTGCCTGCGCCGAGGTAGCCCATCTTCTTGCACGCGTCCGCGCAGCGGTCGCCGATGCGCTCGATCAGGCGGCGCGGAATGCCGGGCGCCGGCGCTTCCTCGATCACCTTCTGGTGACGGCGCTGCATCGAGCAGTCGCGCTCGCCGAGCCAGATCGCGTTCTTGTGCGCGTCCGACAGCACCTGGATTTCGATGTGGCGCGGGTTCTCGAGGAACTTCTCCATGTACACCTGCGGGTTGCCGAACGCACGGCCGGCTTCCTCGCGGGTCATGTTGACCGCGTTCACGAGCGCGGCTTCGGTGTGCACGACGCGCATCCCGCGCCCGCCGCCGCCGCCCGCTGCCTTGATGATGACCGGATAGCCGATCGCGCGCGCAATCTTCACGATCTCCTTCGGATCGTCCGGCAACGCGCCTTCCGAGCCCGGCACGCACGGCACGCCGGTCTTGATCATGGTCTGCTTCGCGGTGACCTTGTCGCCCATCATCCGGATCGTTTCCGGGCGCGGGCCGATGAACGTGAAGCCCGACTGCTCGACGCGTTCGGCGAAGTCGGCGTTCTCGGACAGGAAGCCGTAGCCGGGGTGGATCGCCTCGGCATCGGTGACTTCCGCGGCGCTGATCAGCGCCGGCATGTTCAGGTAGCTCAGGTTCGACGGGGCCGGGCCGATACAGACGGCTTCGTCCG
This sequence comes from Burkholderia sp. Bp8986, assembly GCF_003854225.1. NCBI lineage: Bacteria > Pseudomonadati > Pseudomonadota > Betaproteobacteria > Burkholderiales > Burkholderiaceae > Burkholderia > Burkholderia sp. Bp8986. The sequence goes on from NZ_QTQM01000018.1 coordinate 64,225, forward strand.
CGAGGCGCACGTACTTGGCTTCCTTGTCGGCTTCCGAGTAGACGACCACCGTCTTGACGCCGAGCTCGCGGCACGCGCGCTGGATGCGCAGCGCGATTTCACCGCGGTTGGCAATGAGGATTTTTTCAAACATAGCGAGTATTCGTCTCTTCGAGGGGCGCGCGAACGGCGCCTGGCGAGCATCGGCGGCGCGCGGCCGGACGGGCCGCGCGGCGGACTTAGCCGATCACGAAAAGCGGCTGGCCGTATTCGACGGCCTGGCCGTTCTCGACGAGGATTTCCTTGATCACGCCGGCCTTGTCCGACTCGATCTCGTTGAGCAGCTTCATCGCTTCGATGATGCAGATCGTCTGGCCTTCCTTGACCGTGTCGCCGACCTGGACGAACGGGTCCGCGCCCGGCGACGGCGCGCGATAGAACGTGCCGACCATCGGCGACGTCACGACGTGGCCTTGCGGGGCGGCCGGTGCGGCGGCGGCGCCTGCTGCCGGCGCGGCAGCGCCTTCGGTCGGCAGCGCGACCGACGGAGCGGGCGCGCTGACTTGCGGGGCATACCCAGCCGTCGGCTGCACGTAGACCGGCGGCGCGTTCTTGACGATACGCACCTTGCCTTCGCCTTCCGTGACTTCCAGCTCGGAGATGCCGGATTCGGAAACGAGGTCGATCAGAGTTTTCAGCTTACGAAGATCCATCGGGAATTCCCCTTTCAATACGTGAAAGCGCCGGTGGGACCGGCGCTGAATCTAGATCGCGAAATCAGCCGCGCGACGCGCCTTGCAGCTTGTCCAGCGCGTACTCGAGCGCGTACAGATAACCTTTCCAGCCGAGCCCGCAGATCACGCCTTCGGCCTGGTCGGAAAAGTAGGAGTGATGCCTGAACGCTTCGCGGCGGTGCACGTTCGACAGGTGAACCTCGACGAACGGGATGCCGACGCCGGCGATCGCGTCCCGGATCGCGACGCTCGTGTGCGTATACGCGGCGGGATTGATCAGGATGAAATCGGTCTGTTCCTCCCGCGCGGCCTGAATGCGGTCGACGAGCGCGCCTTCATGGTTGCTCTGGAACGACGACAGTTCGGCGCCGGCTTCCTGGGCTCGCGCGGCAAGCGCCTGATCGATCTGCGCAAGCGTGACGCGGCCGTACACCTCCGGTTCCCGGGTGCCGAGAAGGTTCAGGTTGGGGCCGTGCAGCACCAGCAATCGTGTCATGGTCGCTTCTATTTCTGCGGAATTGCGCGAACTTTAGCGCTATTTAGAGAAATTTGTCTAGTTTTGCCGAACGGCCGGGCGCGCCGGACCTGCAAGAATTACCGGTGCGGCTGCAAAGTATCAGCGAATTCACGTGAAATTGCGGCGATCGACGTACAAATCGCTGCCAACGTGCGGGCCGCCGTTCAGGGCGATCACAACGCGTCGAGGGTCTTTTTCAGCTCGGCCGGTTGGATTTGTCCTAATTTTGTCTCGCGAATCTTGCCGGTTTCGTCGATGACGACCGTAAACGGCAGCGCGCCGGCGGTATTTCCGAAATTACGGGCCAGATCGGCGCCCGCATAACCGCTGACGAAAACCGGATAGTCGACCTTCACCTTCTGCAGAAAGTTCTTCACGTTCTGGTCGGAATCGACGCCGATCCCGATGAAGCGGATGCCTTTCTGCTTGTATTGGTGCGACAGCGCGACGAGCTCCGGCATCTCCTCGACGCACGGGCCGCACCACGACGCCCAGAAATTGACCACGACTTTCTGGCCCTTGAAGGAAGCGAGCGACGCCGGCTTGCCGTCGACGCCGGTCAGCGACGCGGCCCACAGCTGGTCGACCGGGCTGCCCTGCGCAGCGGGCGCGGCGACGGCGACGCCGTCATCGGCGCTGCCGCCGCGGAACCAGTGGCCGGCGGCGAGCCCGCCGGCGACGGCGGCGGCCGCGACCACCGCGAGCGGCAACATGCGTTTCATCATCATCGTTGAATCATTCCGGTTCGGAAGGGGCGTTGCTGGCTTCGACGAGCGCACGCAATGCGGCGGCGTCCGCGCGGGCGACCCGGCCGCGCGCGTCGGCCTTGACCGCGCCGCGCAGGTCGTCGCTCGCGTAGAGCGCGACGTGAATGCCGATCGCGTCCACGTCGCGCCGCGGGCGCCACAGGAAGCTGAGCGTCTCGACGTCGGCGCGACCGGCGAAATGCCGCGTCTCGGACACGTCGTACTGAACGTTCTGGTTCAGCAGGTAGATCGCGACGTCCTTCGGGTTGTCGGTGAATATCTGCAAATGGATGTCCGAATGCGCGTTCGCGGTGCCGTTCAGCACCGCACCCGTCACGTACGGATTGAACTCGGCGAGCCGGCGCATCCAGTCGAGCGCGATCTCGCGCAGGCGGCGCAGTTCGTCCGGCTGCGTGTCGCTCTGGAACAGGGCGAGGTACTCGCGCAGTACTTCCTCGATCAGGTCGTTATCCGGCAGCCATTCGCCGGCAACGCGCGTATCGCCGAACAGCTGGCGCGCGGCCTTGCGCTTCGCGCTGGCGTAATCGAGGCCGTCCTCCGCGATCAGGCGGGCGGCGGACTGGGCGATTTCCTCGCGGGCACGCCGCGGGTCGACAAGAGGTTTGCGAGACATGATCCGGCAATCATACTCGATCGTGCGGCGGCCGAACGCGGTGCGGCCGCGCGTCGTCCGCCGTTCCGCGCGGCATCCGGATCCGTCGTTCGGGCCGCCGGGCACGGCGGGCCGTCAGTTACAATGACGGTCTTTGTGTCGCGGCGAAAGTCGTTGGCCGGGCGGCCTGTCCGGCGTGCCGCAGACCATCTTTCCGAATCGACGGCGCCCGGCGGCGCGAAAGCATTCATCTATGCACATCCACATTCTTGGCATCTGCGGCACCTTCATGGGCGGTCTCGCCGTGCTCGCGCGCGAGGCCGGCCACACGGTGACGGGTTGCGACGCGGGCGTCTATCCGCCGATGAGCACGCAGCTCGAGGCGCAGGGCATCACGCTGATCGAGGGCTACGGCGCCGAGCAGATCGACCTGAAGCCAGACCTGTTCGTGATCGGCAACGTCGTCACGCGCGGCAACCCGCTGATGGAGGCGATCCTCGATCGCGGCCTGCCTTATGTATCCGGCCCGCAATGGCTCGGCGAACACGTGCTGGCAGGCAAGTGGGTGCTGGCGGTCGCGGGCACGCACGGCAAGACGACCACGTCGTCGATGCTCGCGTGGCTGCTGGAAGATGCCGGCCTGAACCCGGGCTTCCTGATCGGCGGCGTGCCGCTGAACTTCGGCGTGTCGGCGCGGCTGACCGATTCGAGTTTCTTCGTGATCGAGGCCGACGAATACGACACGGCGTTCTTCGACAAGCGCTCGAAGTTCGTTCATTACCGGCCGCGCACCGCGGTGCTCAACAATCTGGAATTCGATCACGCCGACATCTTCCCGGATCTCGCCGCGATCGAAACGCAATTCCATCATCTCGTGCGCACCGTGCCGGGCGTCGGCCGGATCGTGACCAACGGCCGCTCGGACGCGCTCGAGCGCGTGCTCGCGCGCGGCTGCTGGAGCGAGGTCGAGCGCTTCGGCGTCGACGGCGGCTGGCAGGCACTGCCGGCCGAGGACGGCGTGCCGGTCGACGAGCGCTTCGCGGTGTATTCGCAGGCCGAGCGTGTCGGTGAGGTCGCGTGGCAGGTGCAGGGCGACCACAACCGGATGAACGCGCTCGCGGCGATCGCCGCCGCCCGCCACGTCGGCGTGCCGCCCGCGCAGGCCGCCGAATCGCTCGCATCGTTTCGCAACGTGAAGCGGCGCATGGAAGTGCGCGGCAGCGTGGATGGGGTAACCGTCTACGACGACTTCGCGCACCATCCGACCGCGATCGAAACCACGATCGCCGGCCTTCGTGCACGCATCGGCCGCCAAAACTCCCGTATTCTCGCCGTGCTCGAGCCGCGTTCGAACACGATGAAGCTCGGCGTGATGAAGGCGCAACTGCCGGCCAGTCTCGCCGACGCCGACCTGGTGTTCGGCTACGGCGCGCCGACCGGGCGCGACGCGCTCGGCTGGAACCTCGGCGACGCGCTCGCGCCGCTCGGCGACAAGGCCCGCGCGTTCGACGATCTCCATCTCTTGGTGAAGTCGGTCGTCGAGGCCGCGCGTCCGGGCGACCACGTGCTCGTGATGAGCAACGGCGGCTTCGGCGGCGTGCACCAGAAGCTGCTCGACGCGCTCGGGAGCCGCGCGTGATCCTGTACCTGCACGGGTTCCGGTCGTCGCCGGAGTCGCAGAAGTCGCGGCTCCTCGCCGCGCGCATGGCCGAGCTCGGCCGCACGCCCGAATGGCGCTGCCCGTCGCTGTCGGTGTCGCCGCTCGAGGCGATCGCCGTCGCGGAAGCCGAGGTGGCCGGGGTGCGCGACGTGACGGTGATCGGCAGCTCGCTCGGCGGCTACTACGCGACCTGGCTCGCCGAAAAGCACGGCTGGAAGGCGGTGCTGCTGAATCCGGCGATCGTGCCGCAGCGCGACCTCGAGCAGCATCTGGGCGAACAGCCGCTGTGGCACGGCGGCGGATCGATCGTCGTCGAACGCCATCACCTGCAGGAGCTCGACGCGCTGCGCGTGCCGGCGATTTCGCGGCCCGAACGCTACTATCTGTTCGCGGCGACGGGCGACGAAGTGCTGGACTACCGCGAGATGCTCGCCCACTACCCGGGCGCGAAAACGCGCGTGATCGAAGGCAGCGACCACGGAATCAGCGAATTTGCCGACTATGTCGACGACGTTCTCGCCTTTTGCGACGACCGAACGTCATGAACCCGGCGTCATGCCGATCGAATTCCCATCATCATGCGGCGCCGCCGATGCGGCGCCCGGCAGTCTGAACGAGAGTACTGAGTGAACGTTTTCTTCGAGGAATCGGGCAGTTTCAAGGCGGGCAGCGTGCTGTCGCGCCAGGGCGACGCGTTTCAAGTCGAGTTGCCCGGCGGGCGGCGGGCGAAGGTGCGCGCGAAAGACGTGCTGATCGAATTCGAGAAGCCGGCCGCGAGCGAGCTGATGCAGGAAGCCGACACGGCCGCGCAGCAGATCGACCTGGATTTCCTGTGGGAATGCGCGCCGGCCGACGAATTCGCGTATACGGCGCTGGCCGCGGAATACTTCGGCGCGACCTACGGCCCGGTCGAGCGCGCGGCGCTGGTGCTGCGGCTGCACGGCTCGCCCGTCTACTTCCGCCGCAAGGGGCGCGGCCAGTATCAGCGCGCGCCGGAAGAGCAGCTCAAGATGGCGCTCGCGTCGCTCGAGCGCAAGCGCCAGCAGGCGCTCGTCCAGGCGCAGTACGAAGAGGAGCTGAAGGCCGGCAAGCTGCCGGAAGCGTTCGCGGGCAAGGTGCTCGGGCTGCTCACGCGGCCGGACAAGAATGCGATCGAATACAAGGCGATGGAAGCGGCGGCCGGCGCGCGCGGCGTGTCGCCGGCGCGGCTGATGCTCGACTGCGGCGGCATCGCGTCGCCGCGTGCGCTGCACGAGGCGCGCTTCCTCGCGGAATTCTTCCCGCACGGCACGGGCTTCCCGGCCGTCACGGTCGGCCCGCTGCCGGACGACCTGCCGCGCGCGGACGTCGAGGCGTTCTCGATCGACGACATCACGACGACCGAAATCGACGACGCGTTCTCGGTCGAGCACCTGTCCGACGGTCGCGTGCGGATCGGCGTGCACATCGCGGCGCCGGCGCTCGGCATCGTGCGCGGCGACGCAGTCGACGCGATCGCGCGCGCGCGCCTGTCGACCGTCTACATGCCGGGCGACAAGATCACGATGCTGCCGGACGACGTGGTCGACGTGTTCACGCTGAAGGAAGGCGACTACCGCCCGGCGCTGTCGCTGTACATCATCGTCAACCGCGAGACGCAGGAGATCGTCGCGAACGAGACGCGCGCCGAACTCGTGTTCGTGAAGAACAACCTGCGCCACAACACGCTCGACGAGCTCGTCAACGAAGAGACGCTCGCCGCCGGCACCGGCGACTATCCGCACAAGGACGACATCGCCGTGCTGTGGCCGCTCGCGCAGGCGCTGTTCGAGAAGCGCCAGGTCGCGCGCGCGGGCTACGGCCTGAAGCGCGAAGTGCAGCGCAACACCGACTACAACTTCTACGTCGAAGGCGAGCACGTGACGATCACGCCGCGCCGCCGCGGCTCGCCGCTCGACCTGATCGTGTCGGAGCTCGCGATCCTCGCGAACTCGACGTGGGGCGCGTTCCTGCACGATCACACGGTGCCCGGCATCTATCGCTCGCAGCGCGGCTTCGGCGCGCCGGGCCCGAAGCGCACGCGGATGCAGACGACGGCCGCGCCGCACGAAGGCCTCGGTGTCGCGCAATACGCGTGGAGCACGTCGCCGCTGCGCCGTTACGTCGACCTCGTGAACCAGTGGCAACTGCTGGCATGCGTGCAGCACGGCGTCACCGCGAAGCTCGCCGCGCCGTTCAAGCCGAAGGACGCCGACCTGTACGCGGTCGTGCAGGGCTTCGACGACACCTATACCGCGTACGCCGACTACCAGCGCCGGATGGAGTACTTCTGGTGCCTGCGCTGGCTCGCGCAGGAGCAGAAGAAGCAGGTCGTCGCGAGCGTCGTGAAGGGCGACCTGGTGCGCCTCGAGGAAATTCCGCTGCTGCTGCACGTGCCGGGGCTCGGCGTGCATGCGCGCGGCACGCGCGTGCTGCTCGACGTGATGTCGCTCGACGAGCTGACGATCGAGGCGTCGGTGCGGCTGCTTAACGTGCTCGACGCGCCGACCGTGACGAGCGGCGACGCGTCCGACGACGAAGACGAGAACGAAGGCGGCGACGACACGCTGGTCGATGCGCAGGACGCGTCGGCGCAAGCCGAGGCTGAAGCACTGGCCGAAGCGGACGGCGCGACGGCCGCGGGCGACGAGGCCGCGACCGCCAACGGCCAAGATAGCGAAGAGGGGCGCGCATCGTGAACGCAGCCGCGTCGACGAGCGGCGCCGACCGCTATGTGGTGTTCGGCAACCCGGTGGCGCACAGCAAGTCGCCGTTCATCCACGCGCAGTTTGCCGCGCAGACGGGCGAGGCGATCGTCTACGAGCACCGGCTCGCGCCCGTCGACGGCTTCGAGGCCGCCGTGCGCGCGTTCATCGCCGAAGGCGGACGCGGTGCGAACGTGACGGTGCCGTTCAAGCTCGACGCGCACGCGCTCGCCGACACGCTGTCGCCGCGCGCGGCGGCGGCGGGCGCGGTGAACACGCTGCGCATCGATGCCGACGGCGGCATCTACGGCGACAACACGGACGGCGTCGGCCTCGTGCGCGACATCGAATCGAATCTCGGCGTGTCGCTCGCGGGCGCGCGCATCCTGCTGCTCGGCGCGGGCGGCGCGGCGCGTGGCGTCGTGCTGCCGATGCTCGAGCGCGCGCCGCTGTCGATCACGATCGTGAATCGCACCGCGAGCAAGGCCGAGGCGCTCGTCGGCCAGTTCACGCAGGCCGTGCACGATGCGGGCTGCGTACTGTCGGGCGGCGGCCCGGACGCCGTGCGTGCCGAGCCGTACGACGTGATCGTCAACGCGACGGCAGGCAGCCTCGATGCGGCGCTGCCGGCGTGCGACGCGGCCGCGTTCGGCGCGGGCACGCTCGCATACGACATGATGTACGGCGCGCAGCCGACGGTGTTCATGCAGCATGCGGCGTCGCTCGGCGCGCGCACGGCCGACGGGCTCGGGATGCTGGTCGAGCAGGCGGCCGAATCGTTCTTCATCTGGCGCGGCGTGCGGCCGGACGGCGCACCGGTGCTGGCCGCGCTGCGCCAGGCGCTCGCGGCCGCCTGAGCGGAGCGCGGCACGTGGTGGCGGTAAGCGGCACGCAGCGCACGCGCACGGTCGGCGCGACGCGCTGGCTCGTCTATGCGGGTTCGGTGTTCGCGGGCGCATGGCTCGCGACGCAGCTGTTCTATCTCGTGCAGATCGCCGCGTGGTCGTTCATCAATCCCGGTTCGACCGCGTTCATGCGGACCGACGCATGGTGGCTGTCGCGCGACAAGCCGCCCGCGCGGATCCAGCACCAGTGGGTCCCGTACGACCAGATCTCACGCAACCTGAAGCGCGCGCTGATCGCGTCGGAGGATTCGACCTTCGCGACCAACAACGGCTACGACGTCGACGCGATCCTGCAGGCATGGGAGAAGAACAAGGCGCGCGGCCGGATCGTCGCGGGCGGTTCGACGATCACCCAGCAGCTCGCGCGCAACCTGTTCCTGTCGCGCGAGAAGAGCTACATCCGCAAGGGGCAGGAGCTGATCATCACGTGGATGCTCGAGACGGTGCTCGACAAGGAGCGGATCTTCGAGATCTATCTGAATTCGGTCGAATGGGGTCGCGGCGTGTACGGCGCCGAGGCCGCCGCCCGTTATTACTACAGGATTCCCGCGAGCCGGCTCGGCGCATGGCAGTCGGCTCGCCTCGCGGTGATGCTGCCGAAGCCGCGCTGGTTCGACGCGCACCGCGGCTCGGCCTACCAGGCGCAGCGCGCGGCCGTCATTGCCCGCCGGATGGGCGCGGCCGAACTTCCGCAATCGCAGTGAGCGGCGCACCCGCGCCGTCGCATTGTCCGTTCCGTTGCCGGTGCGCCATTGGTGCACTGCAGCGCATTCGTGATGCCCGCATTTCGGGCCGCATCCATTAGACGAATTCGTCTATTTCGCTTTGCTGAGCAATGCCCGCACGCGCGGAATTTTGTTTGTCGATATGGCACGAAATCCGCGTGATTTTTAGTGCTCCGGAGTAAACACGAAAGCAATCGAAAGGCGACTGAAAAGCGACGGTTCGCGAATCGAAGCATTCCTGAAAGGTGTGCACTGCACCGGCCATCGATCGAATATTTCCAAATTTTTCAAAGCCGACCCGCTCGCGTATATTGGCCGGCGCCTCGGCTTATCGGCCGCAATCGAGGCGGGGGGCGGCTCACCCGGCTGCTCGACACAAAAAAACATTCGAGAGAAGGAAAGCAACGATGCCAGCGAGCAAAGCGAAGCTGTGGTTGGGAGTTGTGTTCTCTTCGCTGATTCTGGCGGCCTGCAACGACGACGTGACCCCGTCCTCGGCAGCAGGTACCGCCAATTCAGCCGATCCCGCCGCTCAGGTGGACAGGTCGTACAACGATCCCAACAGTTATTCATCGAGCGCGAGCGCATCGCTCGACGCGTCCGCCGCGGTCGAAAAGGCCGCCGTCACCCATCACCAGATCACGCTGAACGGCAAGACGATTCGCTACACGGCCACCGCCGGCCATCTCGTCGCGCGCAATCCGCGGACGGGCGCGCCCGAAGCCTCGTTCTTCTACATCGCGTACACCGCGGACAACCAGCCCGCGGCGAAGCGGCCCGTCACGTTCCTGTACAACGGCGGCCCCGGTTCCGCATCGGTGTGGCTGCATCTCGGCTCGTTCGGTCCGAAGCGGATCCAGACGGGCGACCCGAACGCGAATGCCTCGACGTTCCCGTTCGTCGACAACGCGGAAAGCCTGCTCGATACGACCGACCTCGTGTTCGTCGATGCGATCGGCACCGGCTTCTCGGAGGCGATCGCGCCGAACACGAACCAGACGTTCTGGGGTGTCGACCAGGACGGCGGCGCGTTCCGCGACTTCGTGATGCGCTACATCGCCGTGAACCAGCGCAACGATTCGCCGAAATACCTGTTCGGCGAGTCGTACGGCACGCCGCGCACCGACGTGCTCGCGAACCTGCTCGAGACGGCCGGCGTGAAGCTCGACGGCATCGTGCTGCAGTCGTCGATCCTGAACTACAACGCGAACTGCGACATGGCGAGCGACTATGTCGGCAACTCGAACAACGGGGCGAGCCCGGTGAGCTGCGCGGGCTTCGTGCCGTCCTACGGCACCGTCGGCGCGTACTACCAGCTCGACAATCCGAACCCGTCGAGCCTGCCGCAGTACGCGGACCAGATGCGCCAGTTGACGGCCGGCAGCTACACGCCCGCCGTGAACGCCTATCTCGCGAGCCACACGCCGCCTCCGCCTGCGCTCGTCACGACGATGGTGAATTCGACCGGCGTGAAGCAGTCGCTTTGGAATGCTGACTTCAACGTGGTCCCGACCTTCTTCGACAACAGCTTCCAGGTAGCGCTGATCCCGGGCACGCTGATCGGCCGCTACGACGCACGCGTGAACGTGCCGTCGTCGAGCCCGCTCGCGGCGGACGGGGACCCGTCGAGCACGTTCATCACGAAGCCGTTCACCGACACGATCGGCAGCTACCTGCCGAACGTGCTGAAGTACAGCGCGCAGTCGGCGTATTCGCTCAGCAGCAATGCGATCGAGACCTGGGACTGGACGCACGACGGCCTCGCGATGCCCGACACGATTCCCGATCTCGCGGCTGCGCTGACGCTGAATCCGTCGCTGAAGGTGCTGTCGCTGAACGGGTATCACGACATCGCGACGCCGTTCTACCAGACCGAGCTCGACCTCGCGCGGCTCGGCACGCAACCGAACCTGACGATCAAGGACTATCAGGGTGGACACATGGTCTATCTCGACGATACGTCGCGTCCGCAGGAGAAAGCCGACCTCGTGACTTTCTACAACGCGGCCGCGCACTGATGCGATGTGCGGGCCTGGCGACGCGCGCCCGCGGCGGCGCCGTTCGCCGGCCGTCGACGACCTCATTCCAGACTGGAGCCTGACATGAAGAAACGTTTCATCGTCGTTGCCGCGGCGCTCGCATGCGCCGGGGTTGCAGCATCCGCATCGGTGTCCGCGTTCGCGCAGGCGAGCGACGCCGCCACCCCGGCGCGCGCGCGCCAGGCGCAGCTCGGCGATCCATACGTGCCGCCGGCCGCGCGCAAGCCGACCGCCGGCACGCAGACGACGGGCGCCGCGCTGCACGCGCAGGTGGTGCGCAAGCTCGCGCGGCAGTTCGGCGCGGCCGACACGCAGAACACCGGCTCGATCACCGAAGCGCAGGCGCGCGCGGCCGGCCTCGGCTACGTCGCGAACCACTTCCGGCAGATCGACGCGAACGGTAGCGGCCGCGTGTCGTTCTCCGACGTGCAGCGCTACATGCAGGCGCGCAGCACGAACCAGCAGTAAGCGCGCCGCGCGCGGATAACGGGGGCGGGACCCGCAACGTGTCGGGTTCCGCCCCCGTGCGCATGGCGCGGCGGTTCCGCGCCGAATGCCGCGGCTTCCGTCGCTTTTCTCATTATCTGGACAACGCACTCAAATATTGGAGGCGAGTGCGTGCGCTCCTACAATCCGAAGCACATCGACAGCTTCGGACCCACGCATCGCGCGGCGCCCGACGCACACGGAGACACCTTCCATGACGTTCGCCGGGCGCTTTCCTCGGTGCATCGACCGCCGCGTTGCCGCGACGCCGGACTTCGTTCCGGCCTCGCGACAGCGGCTAGACCGATTCCGCTGAAGAAGCCCGTTCCATGACCAAGATGCCCGATACCCTTGCTCTCGACGCCCGGCGCGCGACGCCGGACGATGCGCCGCTGACCGACAGCATCGGCGCGACCAGCACGCCGCTCGACCTCGCCGCGCAGCAGGCCGGCACGCAGACGCTGCTGCGCGGCCTCGCGATCCTCGAAGCGATCGCGAACGGCGCGCGCGACATGCGCGCGATCGGCGCCGCGCTCGGCACGACGCGCAGCACGACGCACCGTCTCGTCAGCAGCCTCGTGCAGGCGCGCTACCTGCGCCAGGTGCAGGGCGGCTACCTGCTCGGCCCGAAGCTGATCGAACTCGGCACGATCGCGCTCGAGCAGATGCCGCTCACGGCGGTTGCACGGCCGCACCTCGAGGCGCTCGCCGAAGCGACGCTCGACACGATCCACCTCGGTGTGCGCGACGGCGACGACGTGCTGTACATCGACAAGATTCCCGGCACGCGCGGCCTCGAGATGCGTTCGCGCGTCGGCCACCGGATGCCGCTCGCGTCGACCGGCATCGGCAAGGCGATGATGCTCGACCTCGATCCGGACCGGTGGCGCTCGCTGTTCGAAGCCGCGCGGCGCGCGCTGGCCGGCGTCAATTTCAAGCCGGACAACCGGCCCGAGACGAGCGCGTTCCTGCAGCGCATGGCGCATTACGCGGCCGGCGGCTACACGTTCGACCTCGAGGAAAACGAAGCATCGATCCGTTGCGTGGCCGCACCGATCCGCGACGCGTCGGGCGCGATCGTCGCCGCCGTATCGGTCGCGAGCACGATCCCGTACATGCCGCACGACCGGATGGACGAACTGATTCCGCTCGTGCAGCGCGAAGCGCGAGCCATTTCCGCGGAACTGGGCTGGAGCCCGCCGCAGGGTACCCGCAGGATCAAACGATGACCCACTCGACCCGGACCGCTCCGGACGCCAACACCGCCACCCAGTCGCTGATCGCGCTCGACTGGGGCACGACGTCGCTGCGCGCGTATCTGTTCGACGCGCACGGCGCGCTGCTCGACACGCGCAGCCGCGCGGCAGGCGTGATGCACGTGCCGGCTGGCGGCGCGCGTGCCTTCGACGTCGTGTTCGAGGAAGCGTGCGGCGACTGGCTCGACCGCGCGCCGGGCGTGCCGGTGCTGGCGGCCGGGATGGTCGGCAGCGCGCAGGGCTGGCGCGAGGCGCCGTACGTCGCGGTGCCGGCCGGCGCCGACGCGCTCGTCGCGGGGCTCGTCACGGTGACGACGGCGCGCGGCACGACTGTGTCGATCGTGCCGGGCGTGATCGCGACGGGCGAATTGCCCGACGTGATGCGCGGCGAAGAAACGCAGATATTCGGCGCACTCGCGAACGATCCCATGCTTGATGCCGATCGTTCAGGGGTACTGATCGGCTTGCCGGGCACGCATGCGAAGTGGGCATGGGTGAAGGATGGTCTCATCGAGCGCTTCCAGACCTTCATGACGGGCGAGCTGTTCGCGGCGCTGCGTGATCACACGATCCTCGGCCGCACGATGCGCGCGAGCGCGTCGCCCGACCGCGCGGCGTTCGCGCGCGGCGTCGCGGTGGCCCGCGGCGCGCAGCGCGCGGGACTGCTCGCGACGATCTTCAGCACGCGCACGCTCGGCCTGACCGACCGGCTCGCGCCCGATGCGCAGGGCGACTATCTGTCCGGGCTGCTGATCGGCCATGAGCTGAACGCGCTCGACGCGATGCTCGCGGAGCGCGGTGTCGCGCTCGCGAACCAGCCGCTGCTGCTGATCGGCGACGACGGATTGTGCGCGCGCTACGTCGACGCGCTGAGCGTATTCGGCTGCACGCATGCACGCGTCGTCGCACAGGCGACCGAGCGCGGCTTGTGGTGGATCGCGTCGCGCGCCGGACTCGTGCGCGCGGACGGCGAACCCGTCTGCGCCGACCAATGAACCGATTGAAGAGGAACTGCCGATGTCGTCCGACCTTACGCTGCCCGCGCCGTACACGCCGCACGCCGCGCTGATGCGCGCGTTCGACGCGTGCCCGCTGATCGCGATCATGCGCGGCATCGCGCCCGCGGAAGCTGTCGACCACGGCCTTGCGCTGCATGAAGCCGGCTTCCGGATCGTCGAGGTGCCGCTGAACTCGCCCGATCCGTTCGGCAGCATCGCGGCGCTGCGCCGCGCGCTGCCCGACGACATGATCGTCGGCGCGGGCACCGTGCTGCGCGCCGAATTCGTCGACCGCGTGCAGGATGCGGGCGGCACGCTGATCGTGATGCCGCACAGCGACGCGGCGGTGATCCGCCGCGCGCGCGAGCGCGGGCTCGCGAGCGCACCGGGCGTCGCGACGCCGACCGAGGCGTTTGCCGCGCTCGCGAACGGCGCCGACGTGCTGAAGATGTTCCCGGCCGAGCAGCTCGGCGTGCCCGTCGTGAAGGCGTGGCGCGCGGTGATCGACCGCGCGGTGCCGCTGCTTCCGGTCGGCGGGATTACGCCGGACAACATGCAGCCGTTCCTCGCGGCAGGCGCCAACGGCTTCGGCCTGGGTTCGGCGCTGTACCGGCCCGGCCAGTCGGCGGACACGACCGCGGCGAACGCACGCGCGTTCCAGGCCGGCCTGCGCGCGGCGCGCGGCGGAGCCGCATGATGGAACGCCTCGCGGGCAAGGTCGCGATGGTGACGGGCGCGGGCCGCGGGATCGGCGCCGCGATCGCGCAGGCGTTCGCGCGCGAGGGCGCGGCCGTCGCGCTCGTCGACCTCGACTTCGCGCAGGCGCAGCGCACGGCCGCGGCGATCACCGACGACATCGACGGCGCGCGCGTGCTGGCGCTGCATGCGGACGTCGCGCGGCAGGACTCGGTACGCGACGCGCTCGCGCAGACCGAAGCGGCTTTCGGCCCGCTCGACGTGCTGGTGAACAACGCGGGCATCAACGTGTTCGCCGATCCGCTGACGATGACGGACGACGACTGGCGCCGCTGCTTCGCGGTCGACCTCGACGGCGTGTGGCACGGCTGCCGCGCGGCGCTGCCGGGCATGGTCGAGCGCGGCCGCGGCAGCATCGTGAACATCGCGTCGACGCATGCGTTCCGGATCATCCCGGGCTGCTTTCCGTATCCGGTCGCGAAACACGGCGTGCTGGGCCTCACGCGTGCGCTCGGTATCGAATACGCGGCGCGCAACGTGCGCGTGAACGCGATCGCGCCCGGCTACATCGAGACGCAGCTCACGCGCGACTGGTGGGATGCGCAGGCCGACCCGGCCGCGGCGCGCGCCGAGACGCTCGCGCTGCAGCCGATGAAGCGGATCGGCAAACCGGAGGAAGTCGCGATGACGGCCGTGTTCCTCGCGTCCGACGAGGCGCCGTTCATCAATGCCGCGTGCATCACCGTCGACGGCGGGCGGGCGGCGCTGTACCACGACTGACGCAACGATTCGACAGAGCGCACGTGCGACGGCCGCGCGCACGCTGCGTCGAAACCAACAAGCGGCTGCATTCCGTTCGATGAAGACAAGGAGACACTGGAGATGAAACGCAGAACGTTCGTAACGCTGGCCGCCGCGGCCGCGGTGGTGATGGGAAGCCCGGTGGCGCACGCGGCCGACCCGGTCAAGATCGGCTTCCTCGTGAAGCAGCCGGAAGAGCCGTGGTTCCAGGACGAATGGAAGTTCGCCGAGATCGCGGCGAAGGACAAGGGCTTCACGCTCGTGAAGATCGGCGCGCCGTCGGGCGAGAAGGTGATGAGCGCGATCGACAACCTGTCCGCGCAGAAGGCGCAGGGCTTCATCATCTGCACGCCCGACGTGAAGCTCGGGCCGGGCATCGTCGCGAAGGCGAAGTCGCACAACCTGAAGATGATGACGGTCGACGACCGCCTCGTCGACGGCGCGGGCAAGCCGATCGAGGCGGTGCCGCACATGGGGATCTCCGCGTACAACATCGGCAAGCAGGTCGGCGACGGCATCGCGGCCGAGATCAAGAAGCGCGGCTGGAACATGAAGGACGTCGGCGCGATCGACATCACCTACGAGCAGCTGCCGACCGCGCACGACCGCACGAGCGGCGCGACCGATGCGCTGGTGGCCGCCGGCTTTCCGAAGGCGAACGTGATCGCGGCGCCGCAGGCGAAGACCGATACCGAGAATGCGTTCAACGCGGCGAACATCGCGCTCACCAAGAACCCGCAGTTCAAGCACTGGGTCGCCTACGGCCTGAACGACGAGGCCGTGCTCGGCGCCGTGCGCGCGGCCGAAGGGCGCGGCTTCAAGGCGGACAACATGATCGGCATCGGCATCGGCGGTTCCGATTCGGCGTTGAACGAGTTCAAGAAGCCGCAGCCGACGGGCTTCTACGGCACCGTGATCATCAGCCCGAAGCGCCACGGCGAGGAAACCTCCGAGCTGATGTACACGTGGATCACGCAGGGCAAGGCGCCGGCGCCGCTCACGCTGACCACCGGCATGCTCGCGACGCGCGACAACGTGTCGAAGGTGCGCGAGGAGATGGGGCTTGCCTCGAAGTAAGCGGCACGCCGGCCGCCGCGGCGATGCGGCGGCCGGCGATCGATGGATCTGCAAGTGGGGAGACGACGTGTCAGCGGCACTGCGTTTTGACAATATCGGCAAGGTATTTCCCGGCGTGCGCGCACTCGACGGCATCTCGTTCGACGTGCACGCGGGCGAGGTGCATGGCCTGATGGGCGAGAACGGCGCGGGCAAGTCGACGCTGCTGAAGATTCTCGGCGGCGAATACCAGCCCGATGCGGGCAGCGTGCTGGTCGACGGCCAGCCCGTGCATTTCTCGAGTGCGGCCGCGTCGATCGCGGCCGGCATCGCGGTGATTCACCAGGAACTGCAGTACGTGCCCGACCTGACGGTCGCGGAGAACCTGCTGCTCGGCCGCCTGCCGAATGCGCTCGGCTGGGTGAGGAAGGGCGAGGCGAAGCGCCACGTGCGCGAGCGGCTCGCGGCGATGGGCGTCGATCTCGATCCGGATGCGAAGCTCGGCCGGCTGTCGATCGCGCAGCGGCAGATGGTCGAGATCTGCAAGGCGCTGATGCGCAACGCGCGCGTGATCGCGCTCGACGAGCCGACGAGCTCGCTGTCGCATCGCGAGACCGAGGTGCTGTTCAAGCTCGTCGACGACCTGCGCGCGCAGGGCCGCGCGCTGATCTACATCTCGCACCGGATGGACGAGATCTACCGGCTGTGCGATGCGTGCACGATCTTTCGCGACGGGCGCAAGATCGCGTCGCACGAATCGCTCGCCGACGTGCCGCGCGAGCGGCTGGTCGCCGAGATGGTCGGGCGTGAAATTTCGGATATCTACCATTACGCGCCGCGCGCGCTCGGCGACGTGCGGTTGTCGGCCGAAGGCGTCGATGGTCCGGCGCTGCGCGAACCCGCGAGCTTCTCGGTGCGCGCGGGCGAGATCGTCGGGTTCTTCGGCCTCGTCGGCGCGGGCCGCAGCGAGCTGATGCGGCTCGTGTACGGTGCCGACCGCCGCCGCGCGGGCGTGCTGACGCTCGACGGCCGGCGTATCGACGTGAAGCGCACCGGCGACGCGATCCGTCACGGCATCGTGCTGTGTCCGGAAGACCGCAAGGAGGAAGGGATCATCGCGATGGCGTCGGTCGCGGAGAACATCAACATCAGCTGCCGCCGTCATTCGCTGCGCGCGGGCCTGTTCATCGACCGCAAGACCGAGAGCGAAACGGCCGACCGCTTCATCCAGCGGCTGAAGATCAAGACGCCGAACCGGCGGCAGAAGATCCGCTTCCTGTCGGGCGGCAACCAGCAGAAGGCGATCCTGTCGCGCTGGCTCGCGGAGCCCGACCTGAAGGTCGTGATCCTCGACGAGCCGACGCGCGGCATCGACGTCGGCGCGAAGCACGAGATCTACGACGTGATCTACCGGCTCGCGGAGCGCGGCTGCGCGATCGTGATGGTGTCGTCGGAGCTGCCGGAAGTGCTCGGCGTGTCCGACCGCATCGTCGTGATGCGCGAAGGCCGCATCGCGGGCGAGCTGCCGCGCGAACGGGCGAACGAGCATGCGGTGCTGAGCCTCGCGCTGCCGCAGACGAGCGTCGTCGAGGCGGCTGACGCAGTGTGAGGTCGCCGCGGGCGACGCAGGACATTCGAATCGATCACGCGCGGCGCGGGCCGCGCGATGCAGGAGCAGGAGACACAACCATGCAAGTCAGGGAAAACCTCGCCAGCGCAGCCGTGAAGCCGTCGGCCGACGCGCTGGTTCCACAGCAGAGCGACCGCCAGAAGTGGTGGCAGCACCTCACCGAATACAGCCTCATTGCGATCTTCGCGGTGATGTTCTTGACGATGTCGCTGACGGTCGATCACTTCTTCTCGATCGACAACATGCTCGGCCTCGCGCTGTCGATCTCGCAGATCGGGATGGTCGCGTGCACGATGATGTTCTGTCTGGCGTCGCGCGACTTCGACCTGTCGATCGGCTCGACCGTCGCGTTCTCGGGCGTGCTGTGCGCGATGGTGCTGAACGCGACCGACAACACGTTCGTCGCGATCGTCGCGGCGGTCGCGGCAGGCGCCGCGATCGGCTTCGTGAACGGCGCGGTGATCGCGTACCTGCGCATCAACGCGCTGATCACGACGCTCGCGACGATGGAAATCGTGCGCGGGCTCGGCTTCATCGTGTCGAAGGGGCAGGCGGTGGGCGTGTCGTCGGATACCTTCATCGCGCTCGGCGGGCTCACGCTCTTCGGCGTATCGCTGCCGATCTGGGTCACGCTGCTGTGCTTCATCGTGTTCGGCGTGCTGCTGAACCAGACCGTCTACGGCCGCAACACGCTCGCGATCGGCGGCAACCCCGAGGCGTCGCGTCTCGCGGGGATCAACGTCGAACGCACGCGCGTGTACATCTTCCTGATCCAGGGCGCGGTGACGGCGCTCGCCGGCGTGATCCTCGCGTCACGCATCACGTCGGGCCAGCCGAACGCCGCGCAGGGCTTCGAGCTGAACGTGATCTCCGCGTGCGTGCTCGGCGGCGTGTCGCTGATGGGCGGCCGCGCGACGATCTCGGGCGTCGTGATCGGCGTGCTGATCATGGGCACCGTCGAGAACGTGATGAACCTGCTGAACATCGACGCGTTCTACCAGTACCTGGTGCGCGGCGCGATCCTGCTCGCGGCCGTGCTGCTCGACCAGCTGAAGAACCGCGGCGTACGCGACTGACCGATTCCACGGAGACGATTCGCATGAGCATCGAAACTTCCGCGCCGGATCCGCGCGCCGCGAGCGACGCGCGTTATGCGCGCTACCCGAGCCTCGAGGATCGCGCGGTGCTGATCACGGGCGGCGCGACCGGCATCGGCGCGGCGTTCGTCGAGCACTTCGCGCGGCAGGGCGCGCGCGTGGCGTTCGTCGATCTCGACGCACAGGCGGGCCAGGCGCTCGCGGAAAGCCTCGCGCAGGCGGCGGACGTACGTCACGCGCCGCTGTTCCTCCCGTGCGACCTCACCGACATCGACGCGCTGCGCCATGCGATCGACACGATCCGCGTACGGATCGGCGCGATCGCGGTGCTCGTGAACAACGCGGCGAACGACACGCGCCACGCGATCGGCGACGTGACGCCCGCGTCGTTCGACGCGGGCATCGCGGTGAACCTGCGCCACCAGTTCTTCGCCGCGCAGGCGGTGATCGACGACATGAAGCAGCGCGGCGGCGGCGCGATCATCAATCTCGGCTCGATCAGCTGGATGCTGAAGAACGGCGGCTATCCCGTCTACGTGATGGCGAAGGCAGCCGTGCAGGGCCTCACCCGCGGGCTCGCGCGCGATCTCGGCCCGTTCGGGATCCGCGTGAATTCGCTGGTGCCCGGCTGGGTGATGACCGACAAGCAGCGCAGGCTGTGGCTCGACGACGCGGGCCGGGCGGCGATCAAGGCCGGCCAGTGCATCGACGCCGAGCTGCTGCCGGACGATCTCGCCCGGATGGCGCTGTTTCTCGCGGCCGACGACAGCCGGATGATCACCGCGCAGGACGTGGTGGTCGACGGCGGCTGGGCCTGATTGCCGATGTCCGTGTTCGCGCGGCACCGCGCGACGATCCGTATCGCTTCATCGACGAAGCAAAGGAGTTCACCATGACCGCCACGTCCTCGCGCGCATCGTCGTCGTCCACGAGCCAGTCGCGCCGTGCGCGCCTGGCTGCCGCCGCGCAGCCGGTCAGCGCCGGCCCGCAGACCGCCACGTTCGCGCAGGGCGTCGGCGCCACGCATGCGGCGGCCGTCACGCTGTCGAACGCGGCGCTGCGGCTCGACGTGCTGCCCCACCTCGGCGGTGGCATCGCGCGCTTCGACTGGCGCGGCGACCACGGTGCGCTGGTGCCGGTGTTCCGACGCTGCGAACACCCGGAGACGGCGACGGACCCGAACGCACTCGCGTGCTATCCGCTGCTGCCGTATTCGAACCGGATCGGCAACGGCCGCTTCGAATGCGACGGGCGCAGCGTCGCGGTGCCGCGCAACCGCCGCGACGAGCCGCTGCCGATCCACGGCGACGGCTGGCTCGCGCCGTGGCAGGTGGACGACGCGACCGACACCACGCTGCAGCTGTCGCTCGATCGCGCGAGCGGCGCGCCGTACGCGTTTCGTGCGATCCAGTCGTTCGCGCTCGACGACACGACGCTGTCGATCGCGCTGACGATCGAGAACGCTGGGCGCGCACGGCTGCCGTTCGGGCTCGGCTTGCACCCGTTCCTGGTGCGCGACGACGCGACCGAGCTGGCCGCGGCCGCGGGCGGCCTGTGGCTGTCGGGCGCGGATTTCCTGCCGGTGCGGCACGTGTGCGTGCCGCCGGCGTGGCAGTTCGGCGTCGCGTATCCGTTGCCGGCGACGCTCGTCAATCACGCGTTCACCGGCTGGGGCGGCCACGCGACGGTGAGCTGGCCGCGCCGCGGGCTGTTGCTGACGATCGCGGCCGACGCCGATGCGTACGTGCTCTATACGCCGCCTGGCGAGCCGTTCTTCTGCTTCGAGCCGGTCGATCATCCGATCAATGCGGTGAACCTGCCGGGCGGCGCGGCCGCGCACGGGATGACGCTGCTCGCGCCGGGCGAGCGGCTCACGCGGCGTTTCGCGTTCACCGTCGAGCGGGCCGATGCACGGGTCGACGCCGCCGTGCGCGAAGGCCGCCGGCGACGCGGGTAAAATACGCGGTCTATCAACGGTTTGCCGCGAGTATCCGCCATGTCTTCCCCGCTTACTTTCATCGAATCGCTGCGCGCCGCGTGGCAGCGCACGAATTCGCTGCTGTGCGTCGGCCTCGATCCCGAGCCGTCGCGTTTTCCCGTGCAGTTCGACGGCCAGCCCGACGCGATCTTCGAGTTCTGCCGGCAGATCGTCGACGCGACCGCGCAGTACGCGAGCGCGTTCAAGCCGCAGATCGCGTACTTCGCCGCGCATCGCGCGGAAGATCAGCTCGAGCGGCTGATCGCGCACATCCACCTCCAGCATCCGGGCCTGCCCGTGATCCTCGACGCGAAGCGCGGCGACATCGGCAGCACCGCCGAGCAGTACGCGCGCGAAGCGTTCGAGCGCTATCGCGCGGACGCGGTCACCGTGAACCCGTACATGGGCTACGACTCGGTCGAGCCGTACTTCGAGCATGAAGGCAAGGGCGTGATCGTGCTGTGCCGCACGTCGAACCCGGGCGGGTCGGACCTGCAGTTCCTCGAAACGGGTGGCCGGCCGCTGTACCAGGTCGTGGCCGACCTCGCGGCGAACAAGTGGAATGCGAAGAACGGCCAGCTCGGCCTCGTGGTCGGCGCGACGTTCCCGAAGGAGATCGAGATCGTGCGCGGGATCGTCGGCGACATGCCGCTCCTGATCCCCGGCATCGGCGCGCAGGGCGGCGACGTGCAGGCGACCGTCAACGCGGGCCGCACCGCCGACGGCACCGGGATGATGATCAACTCGTCGCGCGCGATCCTGTACGCGAGCAAGGGCGAGGATTTCGCCGAAGCCGCCGCGCTCGCCGCGCAGAAGACGCGCGATACGATCAACGCGCATCGCTGAAATATCGCTGAGCCACAGGCCGCCCGCCCGGGCGGCCTTTCAATGCCGAACCCGCATCTGCGGGCCGCGCGCCTGCCTCGCGTGTTTGCCGTCCTGGCGCACGCGAACAACTTCCCGTCGCTTGCGCACCGCATGCCCGCGCCACAATCGCGCGATGCTGCCGCTTGTCATCGATCCGTCACCAGAATGTCATAAAAGGAGCGGCGCCATGCCCAAGCTGTCCCGACGTCTTCTGAGCGCGCTTGCCGCGTCGTTGTGCATGTCGTTCGCCCACGCGGCGGACCTGTCGCACTGGCCGGCGGACAGCGCGAAGGCGCTGAACGCGATGATCGCCGCGCACGCGAACCGCGGCGACTACGCGGTGTTCGACGCCGACAACACGACCTATCGCTACGATCTCGAGGAGTCGCTGCTGCCGTATCTCGAGAACCGCGGCGTGCTGACGCGCGACTCGCTCGATCCGTCGCTGAAGCTGATCCCGTTCAAGGATTCCGCCGACTACAAGGAGTCGCTGACGAGCTACTACTACCGGCTCTGCGAGATCGACGACCTGGTCTGCTACCCGTGGATCGCGCAGGCGTTCGCGGGGCTGTCGCTGGCCGACCTGAAGCGCCACGTCGACGCGATGCTCGCCGACGGCAAGCCGGTGCCGATCCGCTACTGGCAGGGCGACAAGGTCGTCGACGGCACCGCGAACCCGCCGCGCTTCTTCCGCGGCATGCAGGAGCTGTACAACGCGCTGCGCGAGAACGGGATCGAGGTGTACGTGATGACCGCCGCGCACGAGGAGCTCGCGCGGCTCGTGCTGTCCGATCCGAAATACGGCTACAACGTGAAGCCGCAGAACGTGATCGGCGTGACGACGCTGCTGCGCGACCCGGCGACGGGCGCGCTGACCACGTCGCGGCTGCAGATCAAGGCCGGCAAGTACGACGAGGCCGCGAACCGCAATCTCGTGATCACGCCGTTCCTGATGAACCCGATGACGTGGTACGAAGGCAAGCTCGGCTCGATCGCCGGCTGGATCGACCAGTGGAAGAAGCCGGTGCTCGTCGCGGGCGACACGCCGAAATCCGACGGCTACATGCTGCTGAACGCGACCGACGTCGCGCGCGGCGGCGTGCGCGTGTGGGTGAACAAGAAGGACAAGCAGATGGCGCAGATCCGCGCATGGTCGGACGAATCGGCCGCGCAGCAGAAGGCGCTCGGCCAGCCGGTCACGGCGGACAAGAACTGGATCGTCGTGAAGCCCGACGCGATCCAGTAAGCGGCGAGGGGCGGCGGCCGCCCCTGCCGTCGCGCGGGGGAATCAGCCTTCGCGCTCGTCGAGCAGCTTCAGCAGCCCGCGCAGCGCGTGCGCGGCCGCCTGCGTGCGGATCTGCTCGCGGTCGCCCTTGAACACGAGCGTTTCGACGTCGGTATGCAGCCGGTTGCTCCATGCGAACGACACGGTGCCGACCGGCTTCTTCTCGCTGCCGCCCGCCGGGCCGGCGATGCCGGTGACCGACAGCGCGACCTGCGCGCGGCTGTTGCGCAGCGCGCCCTCGGCCATCGCGCGCGCGACCGGCTCGCTGACGGCGCCGTGTTTCTCGATCAGGTCGGGCGGCACGCCGATCATCTCGATCTTGGCCTGGTTCGAGTACGTGACGAAGCCGCGCTCGAACCACTGGCTGCTGCCGGAGATGTCGGTGATCGCGGCGGCGATCATGCCGCCCGTGCAGGATTCGGCGGTGGCGAGCGACAGGTGCTCGTCACGCAGCTTGTTGCCTGCGCGGATCGCAAGCTGATGGACGACGGAATCGGTTGGCATGCGCGTCGAGAAACGGGAGTCGGGAAATCGGTCAGCCGACGACGGAGCGCCAGAAGGCGATCACGAGCAGCGTCATGAACGCGGCGATCAGGTCGTCGACCATGATGCCGAGCCCGCCTTTCACGCGACGGTCGAAATAGCGGATCGGCGGCGGCTTGAGCATGTCGAAGCAGCGGAACACGACGAACGCCCACAACTGGCCGATGAAGGTCGCGGGCGTGACGAACAGCATCACGAGCCAGGTCGCGACGATCTCGTCCCAGACGACGGCGCCCGGATCGCTCGTGCCCATCCTGCGTGCGGTGAAACCGGTGACCCACGTGCCCGCCGCGAAACCGACCGCGATCAGCGCCCACCATTCGGGCACCGTCAGGTAGCGGTTGAGCACGACGAACGCGAGCCAGCCGAACAGCGTGCCGAACGTGCCGGGCATGAACGGCGCGAGCCCGCTGCCGAAGCCGAGCGACACGATGTGAGCCGGGTGCGACAGCATGAAGCGCACGGTGGCGCGCCGCGGCGCGTTGCGGGCGGCGCCTGGCGCGGCCGCGGATTGCGCGGTCGTCGGGTCAGTCTGCATGGAAGTGGTCGAAACCGTGCAACGTGAGAGTCAGGGGCGCGCCGGCGGCGTCGCGCCACGCGATCGCGGGCTGCTCCGACGGCGAGGACAACGCATGTATTGTACCGACTCGCGTGACCGGAACCCCGGCGCTCGCGCCCGCTGCCTCGACCGCGGCGCGGGCCGCGGCCGGCGCGGTGAAGCACAGCTCGTAGTCGTCGCCGCCGGCCAGCGTGCAGCGTCGCTGCACGTCGGGCGGCAGCGTCGCGAGCGCGGCCGAGCGCGGCACCGCGTCGACGTCGATCTCGGCGCGCACGTTCGAGCGGGTCAGGATGTGCCGCAGGTCGCCGGCGAGGCCGTCCGAGATGTCGAGCGCCGCATGCGCGACGCCCGCGAGCGCGAGCCCGAGCGCAATGCGCGGCTCCGGGCGCTCGAGTGCCTGCCGGAACGCGGCGGCTTCGTCCGCGCCGGCGCTCCATTCGCCGCGCGCGAGCCCGAGCCCCGCGCGCGCGTCGCCGAGCGTGCCGGACACCCAGACGTCGTCGCCGTCGCGCGCGGCGTCGCGCCGCAGCGCCGCATCCGGCGCGACTTCGCCGAACACGGTCACGCACAGGTTCAGCGGCCCGCTCGTCGTGTCGCCGCCGATCAGCTCGCAGCCGAACCGCTCGGCGAGCGCGAACAGGCCGTTGCTGAACGCCTCGAGCCACGCCGCATCGGCGCGCGGCAGCGCGCACGCGAGCGTGAACGCGCGCGGCTCGGCGCCCATCGCCGCGAGATCCGACAGGTTGACCGCGAGCGTCTTGTGGCCGAGCGCGTCGGGCGCGACATCGGGGAAGAAATGGCGGCCCTCGACCAGCATGTCCGTCGAAATGGCCAGCAATTTGCCGGATCGCGGCGCGATCAGCGCGCAATCGTCACCGATGCCGAGCGTCGACGCACGCGCCCCCCGGGCCGCGCGGCGCGCGAAGAAGCGATCGATCAGCGAAAACTCGGACAGGGCGGCTGGCACGGCGGAGGAACCCGGAAACGGTGAAAGGAATGGCATTGTACGCAGCGAGCGGTGCCGTTCCTGCACCGTTCAGTACATTTATGTCGCGGCTGTCGCACCCGAATCGCCGGTCTGACGGCCTTCGATTGGCGCTACAATGCCGTCGAACAGTCATTCTAATCCGCCCGCCACGAGACACATGTCGACCCAAGCCTCCTCCAAAGCCAAGCTCCGCGAAGCCGCTCTCGACTATCACGAATTCCCGACTCCGGGGAAGATCGCGATCGCACCGACCAAGCAGATGATCAACCAGCGCGACCTCGCGCTCGCGTATTCGCCGGGTGTCGCGTATGCGTGCGAGGAGATCGTCGAGAACCCGCTGAACGCCGCGCGCTTCACCGCGCGCAGCAACCTGGTCGGCGTCGTCACGAACGGCACGGCGGTGCTGGGGCTCGGCAACATCGGCCCGCTCGCGTCGAAGCCGGTGATGGAAGGCAAGGCGGTACTGTTCAAGAAGTTCGCCGGCATCGACGTGTTCGACATCGAGCTGAACGAGTCGGACCCGCACAAGCTGGTCGACGTGATCGCCGCGCTGGAGCCGACCTTCGGCGGGATCAACCTGGAAGACATCAAGGCGCCCGACTGCTTCATCGTCGAGCGCGAAGCGCGCAAGCGGATGAAGATCCCGGTGTTCCACGACGACCAGCACGGCACCGCGATCGTCGTGGCCGCGGCCGTCACGAACGGCCTGAAGGTCGTCGGCAAGGACATCAAGAAGGTGAAACTCGTCGCGTCGGGCGCTGGCGCGGCCGCGCTGGCCTGCCTGGACCTGCTGGTCGACATCGGCCTGCCGCTCGAGAACATCACGGTGACCGACCTGGCCGGCGTGGTCTACAAGGGCCGCACCGAGCTGATGGATCCGGACAAGGAGCGTTTCGCCCGGGAAACCGAAGCCCGCACGCTGGCCGAGGTGATCGACGGCGCGGACATCTTCCTCGGCCTGTCGGCCGCCGGCGTGCTGAAGCAGGAGATGGTGAAGGGCATGGCCGAGCGCCCGCTGATCCTCGCGCTCGCGAACCCGACGCCGGAAATCCTGCCGGAACTGGCGCTCGAAGTGCGCCCCGACGCGATTCTCGCGACCGGCCGCACCGACTACCCGAACCAGGTCAACAACGTCCTGTGCTTCCCGTTCATCTTTCGCGGCGCGCTCGACGTCGGCGCGACGACGATCACGCGTGAAATGGAAATCGCGGCCGTCAACGCGATCGCCGAACTCGCGCAGCACGAGCAGAGCGACATCGTCGCGACTGCCTACGGGATCCAGGACCTGTCGTTCGGGCCCGAATACCTGATTCCGAAGCCGTTCGATCCGCGCCTGATCGTCAAGATCGCGCCGGCCGTCGCGCAGGCCGCGATGGACGGCGGCGTCGCGACGCGCCCGATCGAGGACATGGAGGCGTACAAGCAGCACCTGCAGCAATTCGTGTATCACAGCGGCACGACGATGAAGCCGATTTTCCAGCTCGCGCGCAGCGCGCCGGCGGAGAAGAAGCGGGTCGTGTTCGCGGAAGGCGAGGAAGAGCGCGTGCTGCGCGCTGTCCAGATCATCGTCGACGAGAAACTCGCGAAGCCGATCCTGATCGGCCGTCCGTCGGTGATCGAGCACCGTATCCAGCGTTACGGCCTGCGCCTCACGCCGGGTACCGACTTCACGGTCGTCAACACCGAGCACGACGAGCGCTACCGCGATTTCTGGCAGACGTACCACAAGATGATGGCGCGCAAGGGCATCAGCGAGCAGCTGGCCCGTGTCGAGATGCGCCGCCGCACGACGCTGATCGGCTCGATGCTGGTGAAGAAGGGCGAGGCGGACGGGATGATCTGCGGCACGATCAGCACCACGCACCGCCACCTGCACTTCATCGACCAGGTGATCGGCAAGCGCCCGGGCTGCAGCGTGTACGCGGCGATGAACGGCCTCGTGCTGCCGGGCCGCCAGATCTTCCTGGTCGACACGCACGTGAACGTGGATCCGACCCCGGAGCAACTCGCCGAGATCACGGTCATGGCTGCCGAGGAAGTGCGCCGCTTCGGCATCGAACCGAAGGTCGCGCTGCTGTCGCACTCGAACTTCGGCACGAGCAACGCGCCTTCGGCGCAGAAGATGCGCGATACGCTCGCGATCCTGCAGGAACGTGCGCCGGAATTGAAGGTCGACGGCGAAATGCACGGCGACGTCGCGCTCGACGCGGCGCTGCGCAAGGAAATCCTGCCGGAATCGACGCTGGAAGGCGACGCGAACCTGCTGATCCTGCCGAACATCGATGCCGCGAACATCGCGTACAACCTGCTGAAGACGGCGGCCGGCAACAACATCGCAATCGGGCCGATCCTGCTGGGCGCGGCCCAGCCGGTGCACGTGCTGACCGAATCGGCGACCGTTCGCCGCATCGTCAACATGGCGGCGCTGCTGGTCGCCGACGTGAACGCCGCACGCTGAGCGGAATGAACGCGCGGCGCCGGTCGAACCGCTGCCGCGCGGCGGGCAAAATTGTAAACAAAAGCAAAAAGAGGCGTGCCCGCAATGGGCACGCCGCGGGCAGGGCGCAAACGCGCTTCCCATAAGCAACAGCGGCATCTCTCCCCCTAGGCTAGCGAGCGTGGCAAGGAGGCAGGTCTTGCCATGCGAGAGATGCCGCGGATATTTTATCTCATGTAAGATAAATGTAGTCTTTTTTCGGTAAAAAATGCGCGATTCCGGGCGGAGCCAGCCTTTCGGTTCCCAAACGAACATTGATTCGCGCGGACAATAGCGCTACGCTAACGCCTTTGGTTGGTCGTCAACTACTTGATTTAACAGCGGGAACCCTGGTTCATGGCACGCAAGTGGCTCCGCAACGGCGCGCTCGCGTCCGTCTTCGCGATGTTCGCGATGGGTATCGTCGGTACACCGACGGGCAGTCTGGTTTCCGCCGCTTACGCACGGCAGGCCGTTTCGGCCGACCTGGCCGTCGGCGGGGTCGATACGATCCCGACCGCCCGCCTGCCGCGCGAGGCCGTGACCACGCTTGGCCTGATCGGCGCCGGTGGCCCCTATCCGTACGAGAAGGACGGCGTCGTCTTCGGCAACCGCGAGCGGATCCTGCCGAAGGCGAAGCGCGGCTACTACCACGAGTACACGGTGCCGACGCCGCGCGCGCGCAATCGCGGCGCGCGCCGGATCGTCTGTGGCGGGCCATTGCGCCGGATCGACAACTGTTATTACACGGACGACCACTACAACAGTTTTAAACGTATTGTTGAATGACTTCGGGATGAACGGCATGAGCGACTCCATCTACGCGCACGATACGGCGGCGGCGGAACTGTTCGCGGCCGGCGACGGCAACCTGTTTCAGCGCGTGATCCAACTTCACGCGGCGGCACAGGCAGGCGTCGCGGCGGAGCAACAGGAAGCCGAGCCCGGGCTTTCATCGAACGAGGAGCCTATGAGCCTTTTCACGACCGTGCGACCCAATCTCGTGCAGTCGATCCGCGCGTTCCGCGTGCAGGATCTCGCCGACGAAGCCGGCCGGCTCGGCCAGCATTTCCTGTACGCGTATTGCGGTGCCGCGCAGTCGAAGCAGGAAGTGATGGAGACGATCGCGACGTCGTTCCTGTTTCCGAAGCATTTCGGCAAGAACTACGACGCGCTGTACGACTGCCTGACCGACCTCGTCGCGAAGGCCGGCGCGCAGCCAGGTTTCGTGATCGTTCTCGAAGGGTTGCCGATCGCGCAGAAATTCGACAAGGAAGGGCGCGAGACGCTGCTCGACGTGTTCCGCGAAGCCGCCGAGTTCTGGGCCGAGCGCAAGGTCGCGTTCCGTGTGTTCTATTCGTTCGCGTAAAGCGCGGATCCACTGGCCGCCCGAGCGCGGCCGATTCGGCAAAAAGCCCGCATCGCGCGGGCTTTTTTGCGTCTGCGTTCCGGCCGATGGGCGCCGGGAAGTCACGCGCGGCGTCGGTCCGAACGTGCGTCAGGCATCGGGCCGGCGTCGGTCGTTTCGGGCGCATGCCACGCCGGCCGCGCCCCGACGCATCACCATCCGCCCCAGCGCGCGGCCAGCGCCGCCAGCACGGCCGCGCCGGCCGTCTCGGTGCGCAGCACGCGCGGGCCGAGCGACAACGCGGTGAACCCGTGCGCGCGGGCCGCGTGTTCCTCGTCGGGCGACAGCCCGCCTTCGGGCCCGATCAGCAGCGTGACGGCCGCCGCGGGCGGCGCGTCGGGCAGCGACGCAAACGGGATGCTCGCGCGCGGCGACAGCAGCAACCGCAGCTCGCCGTCGGCCGGCGCGGCCGGCAGCGTATCGAGCCACGCGCCGAAGCCGCGTACCGGCGCGACGTCGGGCACGCGGTTGCGCCCGCATTGCTCGCACGACGCGCGCACGACGCCGCGCCAGTGCGCGACGCGCTTGTCCGCGCGCTCGCCGGACAGTTTCACGACGCCGCGCGCCGTCGACAGCGGCACGACCGCCGCGACGCCGAGCTCGACGGCCTTCTCGATCACCCAGTCCATCTTGTCGCCGCCGGCGATGCCTTGCGCCAGCGTCACGCGATAGGGCGGCTCGGCCTCGGCCGGATCGAACCCTTCGAGCTGCGCGAGCGCGCCGCGCTTGTCGATCTCGACGAGCCGCGCGCGGTACTGGCCGCCGCTGCCGTCGAACAGCGCGAGCGCGTCGCCGGGCTGCAGCCGCAGCACTTGCGCGTGCCGCGCGACGTCGGCCGGCAACGCGAGCGTCGTATCGGCGCGCAGCGCCGCTTCGACGAAGAAACGCGGCACGGCCGCGGTGGTGGTGGCTTCACTCATGCGTATCGCGGCTCCGTTCATGCAGCCAGGCGGCGCGCGAGCGCCCAGCGGTAGCCGTCGAGATCCTCGATCTGGGCGAAGCGGTCGCCCCAGAACTGATCTTGCGGCGAGGTCAGCGATTGCGCGCCCGCGTCGAGCGCGCGCTGCCAGGTTGCGTCGACGTCGTCGACATACAGGTAGAAAGACTGCGGAGCGGTTGCGTGCGCACTCTTCGGCGTGAGCGCGATCGAGCCGAATGCGCCTTCGGGCGCGAACATCACGATCAGCTGCCCGCGGTAGGTCATCTCGACGTGCATGATCGCGCCGTCCTCGTCGAGGACGTCGCGCAATTCGAAGCCGAAAGCGGCCTTGAAGAACTCGATGGTCGCGTGCGCATTGCGCACGGCCAGGTAAGGCGTCAACCAAGGCACGTTGGCCGGACGTGGATCGGTCATGAAATCTCCTGTCGAACGGGGTTGGCGCTTGAGCGGTGACTCCGGTCCCATGCTTTGCAGTCCAACGGATATTGGCGCGCGGGTGCCCGGGGCGGCACCGCGCCGTGCAGAGGATACGCAGGCGGGCCGCCTGCGTCGCGCCGGGCCCGGCAGAAAGCGTGGCCCGCCCGCGAAGCGATGCTCCGCCCGGCAGCTCAGCGACGAACGCCCAGTGTATCGCGCAGCGCGCGCGGCAGGGCAAAGAGGGCCGCATGGAGTCGCGCGTCGTAGTAGCGCAAGCCCTGCACGCGGCGTGCGGCGAGCCGTTCGTCGATGTCGTGTGCGAACAGCGCGGCCGCGTCGAGCGTGTCGCTCGCGATCGCCATCAGCCACTGGGATCCGTACAGCGGTACGTGCGCGGACAGCGGATCGACGACCGCGAAGCTCGCGCGCAGATCGTCGAGCAGCGCGGCGATGCGCGCCGTGTGGAACACCGGCGAGCCGAGGTGCATCGAGATCGCGCCGCACGGCGTGAGGATCCGCTTGAGCCGCGCGTAGAACTCGCGCGTATAGAGGCCGGCCGCCGGCGAGTCGGGCGGCGTGAGGTCGAACACGACGAGATCGAAATGCTCGACGGTCGACGCGACGAAATGCGCGGCGTCGCCGATCACGATCGCGACGCGCGGGTCGTCGAGCGCGCCCTGGTGCACGTCGTCGAGATAGCGGCGCGCCATGCCGACCACCTCGTCGTCGAGCTCCGCGACGACGATCCGCTCGATGCACGCGTGCTTGAGCAGCTGGCGCGCGGCGCCGCCGTCGCCCCCGCCGAGCACGAGCGCCTTCCTCGGGCACGGGTGCGCGAGCGCGGCCGGGTGCGTCATGCACTCGTGGTACACGTATTCGTCGCCGACCGACGTCATCGGCCGGCCGTCCAGCGTGAACAGGCGGCCGAGCTGCGGGGTTTCCCAGACCTCGATGTGCTGGTGCGGCGACGCGACGTGCGCGAGCCGGCGTGCGTTCGGGAAGCCGTACGCGACGTCGGGCGTGGGATGGAAGAGAAGGGTCGTGTTCACGGGCGGGCCGCTCGGGCAGACAGTTCCGACGTCTGAATTATAGGAGGCGGGCGGTTTGGCGGAAAACCGTGCCGGAACACTACGCGCCGACAAGGGAAATGTCAGCCCATCTGTTAAAATGACGAGCTTTGCAGCCCCGTCCGTAGGCTCCGTCCGCTTCGCGTCCGTCAGGCGCCGCACTGCGCGCCGGGAACGATTGACGCTCGAGCTTCCGGATGCCGCCGTGCCCCCGTTTCCTCGACTCGTTCTCCGGACTCGACATGACGACTTCGTCTCCCGCCTCCACCACCCTGATGGCCAATGCGATCCGTGCGCTCGCGATGGACGCCGTCCAGCAAGCGAACTCCGGCCACCCCGGCATGCCGATGGGCATGGCCGAAATCGGCGTCGCGCTCTGGTCGCGTCACCTGAAGCACAACCCGACGAACCCGCACTGGGCGGACCGCGACCGCTTCGTGCTGTCGAACGGCCATGGCTCGATGCTGCTGTACTCGCTGCTGCACCTGACCGGCTACGACCTGCCGATGGAAGAGCTGAAGAACTTCCGCCAGCTGCACTCGAAGACGCCGGGCCACCCGGAATACGGCATCACCCCGGGCGTCGAGACGACCACCGGCCCGCTCGGCCAGGGTCTCGCGAACGCGGTCGGCATGGCGCTCGGCGAAGCGCTGATGGCCGACGAGTTCAACCGTGACGGCGCGAAGATCGTCGATCACCACACGTACGTGTTCCTCGGCGACGGCTGCCTGATGGAAGGCATCTCGCACGAAGCCTGCTCGCTCGCGGGCACGCTGAAGCTGAACAAGCTGATCGCGCTGTACGACGACAACGGCATCTCGATCGACGGCGACGTCGTGAACTGGTTCCACGACGACACGCCGAAGCGCTTCGAAGCGTACGGCTGGAACGTGATCCCGAACGTGAACGGCCATGACGTCGACGCGGTCGACGCGGCGATCGCGAAGGCGAAGCTGTCGGACAAGCCGACGCTGATCTGCTGCAAGACGGTGATCGGCAAGGGCGCCGCGACCAAGGCGGGTGGCCACGACGTGCACGGCGCGGCGCTCGGCGCGGAAGAAATCGCGAAGACGCGCGCGGCGCTCGGCTGGACCTGGGAGCCGTTCGTGATTCCGCAGGAAGTCTATGCGGCATGGGACGCGAAGGAAGCCGGCAAGCGCGCCGAGACCGAATGGGACGCGACGTTCGCCGCCTATCGCGCGAAGTTCCCGGCAGAAGCCGCCGAATTCGAGCGCCGGATGGCCAACAAGCTGCCGGCCGACTGGGCCGAGAAGGCTGCGGCGATCATCGCCGGTGCGAACGAGCGCGCCGAGACGGTCGCGACCCGCAAGGCGTCGCAGCAGGCGATCGAAGGGCTCGCCGCCGCACTGCCGGAGCTGCTCGGCGGCTCGGCCGACCTGACCGGCTCGAATCTGACCAACTGGAAGGCATCGAAGGCGGTCCGCGCGAATCCGGAAGGCGCGGGCGTGCTGCTCGGCAACCACATCAACTACGGCGTGCGCGAATTCGGCATGAGCGCCGCGATCAACGGCCTCGCGCTGCACGGCGGCCACAAGCCGTTCGGCGGCACGTTCCTGACGTTCTCCGACTACAGCCGCAACGCGCTGCGCGTCGCGTCGCTGATGAAGGTCCCGTCGATCTTCGTGTTCACGCACGACTCGATCGGCCTCGGCGAAGACGGCCCGACGCACCAGTCGATCGAGCACGTGTCGAGCCTGCGCCTGATCCCGAACCATGACGTCTGGCGTCCGGCCGACACGGTCGAGACGGCCGTCGCCTGGACCCACGCGGTCGCCGCCGATCGTCCGTCGAGCCTGATCTTCAGCCGCCAGAACCTCGCGTTCAACCCGCGCACCGACGCGCAGATCGCCAACATCGAGAAGGGCGGTTACGTGCTGAAGGACTGGGACGAAGAGATCGTCGCGCGCAAGATCATCCTGATCGCGACGGGCTCGGAAGTCGAACTCGCGATGAAGGCCGTCGAGCCGCTCGCGCAGCAGGGCATCGCGGCCCGCGTCGTGTCGATGCCGTCGACCAACGTGTTCGACCGCCAGGACGCCGAATACCGCGAACGCGTGCTGCCGCACGGCGTGCGCCGCGTCGCGATCGAAGCGGGCGTGACCGCGTTCTGGCACAAGTACGTCGGCCTCGAAGGCGGCGTCGTCGGGATCGACACGTTCGGCGAATCGGCGCCGGCCGGCGTGCTGTTCAAGTACTTCGGCTTCACCGTCGAGCACGTCGTCGAGACCGCCAAGGCCGTGCTGGCCTAAAAGCATTCGCGACGCGCGCCACCCCTCGCGCGCGTCGCACCGTGAAGCTGCACGAAACGAATTTTTTCAGCCATCAGGAGATAGACCATGACGATTCGCGTCGCAATCAACGGCTACGGCCGTATCGGCCGCAACACGCTGCGCGCGTTCTATGAAAACGGCAAGAAGCACGATCTCGAGATCGTCGCGATCAACGACCTGGGCGATGCGAAGACCAACGCGCACCTGACCCAGTACGACACCGCGCACGGCAAGTTCCCGGGCGAAGTGTCGGTCGACGGCGACTTCCTCGTCGTGAACGGCGACAAGATCCGCGTGCTGGCGAACCGCAACCCGGCAGAACTGCCGTGGGGCGAGCTGGGCGTCGACGTCGTGATGGAATGCACGGGCTTCTTCACGACGAAGGAAAAGGCGAGCGCGCACCTGAAGGGCGGCGCGAAGAAGGTCATCATCTCGGCGCCGGGCGGCAAGGACGTCGACGCGACGATCGTCTACGGCGTGAACCACGACGTGCTGAAGGCCGAGCACACCGTCATCTCGAACGCATCGTGCACGACGAACTGCCTCGCGCCGCTCGTCAAGCCGCTGAACGACAAGATCGGCCTTGAAACCGGCCTGATGACGACGATCCACGCATACACGAACGACCAGGTGCTGACGGACGTCTACCACGAAGACCTGCGTCGCGCGCGTTCGGCCACCCACAGCCAGATCCCGACCAAGACGGGCGCTGCGTCGGCCGTCGGCCTCGTGCTGCCGGAACTGAACGGCAAGCTCGACGGCTACGCGATCCGCGTCCCGACGATCAACGTGTCGATCGTCGACCTGTCGTTCATCGCGAAGCGCGACACGACGGTCGAGGAAGTCAACGCGATCATGAAGGAAGCATCGGAAGGCGCGCTGAAGGGCATCCTCGGCTACAACGACGCACCGCTGGTGTCGATCGACTTCAACCACAACCCGGCTTCGTCGACGTTCGACGCAACGCTGACCAAGGTGTCGGGCCGCCTCGTCAAGGTGTCGAGCTGGTACGACAACGAGTGGGGTTTCTCGAACCGCATGCTGGATACGGCAGTCGCATTCGCGAACGCGAAGTAATCCCGCACGTCGCACGGCCGCCGCACGGCGGCCTGCGTGGCGAACGAGCCCGGCCCGGATTTTTCCCGGCCGGGTTTTTTATTGCGCGGCGTTCGCCGTCACCTGCTCGAGCGCGTCGACGAACGCGCGCTTCAGCGGGCTGTCGAGGTCGGTCCACGCGAGGCCGATGCCGCTGCGGTGGCCGGCCAGGTCGAGCGGCCGCGCGAGCACGTTCGGCGGCAGCGCGCTCGCGGCTTCCGCCGGGATCAGCCCGATCCCCATGCCGGCCGCGACGAGTGCGAGCATCGTCGTGAATTCCCCGAACTCCTGCGCGATCTCGAGCGTCGTGCCCGCGCGACTCAGCGCGAGCAGCATGTCGTCGTGAAAGCCGGGCGCGTAGCGGCGCGCGAGCACGAACGCGGGCTGGCCGCGCAACGCGGACGGTGAAATCGCGTCGTGCGCGGCGAGCGGATGGTCGAGCGGCAGTGCGACCACGAAGCCCTCCTCGAGCACCACGCGCGTGTCGATGCCCGCATACGCGGCCGGCAGCCGGATCATCCCGAAATCGATGCGCCGGTCGCGCAGCGCTGCGATCTGGTCGGGCGTCGGCAAATCCTTCAGTTCGAGCGCGATCAGCGGATAACGCTCGCGCATCGTGCGCAGCACGGCCGGCAGCAGCGCCGGCAGCACCGACGACACGAACGCGATGCGCAGCGTGCCGATCTCGCCGCGGCTCGACAGCCGCGCCATCTGCTCCGCGCGCGCGGCCTGCTGCAGCGTCGCCCGCGCTTCGGGCAGGAACACGCGCCCCGTATCGCTGAGCTCGACCTTGTGGCGGTCGCGCTCGAACAGGCGTGCGCCCAGCTCCTCCTCGAGCGCCTTGATCTGCATGCTCAGCGCGGACTGCACGATGAACAGGCGCTGCGCGGCGCGCCCGAAATGCAGTTCTTCCGCGAGCGTGACGAAGGCGCGCAATTGCTTGAGTTCCATGGTGGGCGGGCGGCGGCAAACGGTGAAGAGAACGGTGATCGGATTTCATGATAACCGGATCAAAAAAGACCATTGGCGCGACGCCCGTCCGAGCGTCGAAGATACCCTCGACGCGAGACCGGCCGCGACCGGCGGTCGGCTCGATGGCACGAGGAGACATGCATGAACAACGCGCTTGACCGGTTCCGCCTGGATGGCCGCCGCGCACTGATCACGGGTTCCGGACGCGGGATCGGCCTGACGCTCGCCCGCGGGCTCGCGGAGGCCGGTGCGGCGATCGTGATCAACGATCGCAATGAGGAGAAGGCCGCGACGCTCGCGCGCCATTTCCGCGAGGAAGGCTTCGCGGCCGACTACGCAGTGTTCGACGTCGCCGAGCACGCGCAGGTGCGCGCGGCGATCGACGATTTCGAGGCGCGCGTCGGCGCGATCGACATCCTCGTGAACAACGCGGGCATCCAGCGCCGCGCGCCGCTCGACGCGTTCGATCCGGACGACTGGCATGCACTGATGCGCGTGAACCTCGACGGCGTGTTCAACGTCGCGCAGGCGGTGGCGCGCCACATGATCGCGCGTGGCCGCGGCAAGATCATCAACATCTGCTCGGTGCAGAGCGAGCTCGCCCGGCCGACGATCGCGCCGTATGCTGCGACCAAGGGCGCGGTGCGGATGCTGACGAAAGGCATGTGCGCCGACTGGGCGCGCCACGGCATCCAGGCGAACGGCCTCGCGCCCGGCTATTTCGAGACCGAGCTGAATCGCGCGCTGGTCGACGACGCGGCGTTCTCCGACTGGCTGTGCAAGCGCACGCCGGCCGGCCGCTGGGGGCAGGTCGACGAGCTGTGCGGCGCGGCGATCTTCCTCGCGTCGGCCGCATCCGATTTCGTGAACGGTCAGACGCTGTTCGTCGACGGCGGGCTGACCAGCGCCGTCTAGAAAAGGAGGAACGTCATGCGTATGCGTTGCATGTGTCTCGTGATCTACGGGCCGAACGACCTGCGGCTCGAGGAGCAGGACGCGGGCGAGATCGGTCCGGGCCAGGTGCGCGTCGAGGTCGCGATGGGCGGCATCTGCGGCTCCGATCTCCATTACTTCCGGCACGGCGGCTTCGGCGCGATCCGGCTGCAGCAGCCGATGGTGCTCGGCCATGAAGTCGCCGGCACGGTGGCGGCGGTCGCGCCGGACGTGACGTCGGTGAAGGTCGGCGATCGCGTCGCGGTGAATCCGAGCCGCCCGTGCGGCGCATGCCGCTACTGCCTCGAAGGGCTGCCGAACCAGTGTCTCGACATGCGCTTCTACGGCAGCGCGATGCGCATGCCGCACGTGCAGGGCGCGTTTCGCAACGCGCTCGTGTGCGATGCCGCGCAGTGCGTGAAGGTGGCGGACCATGTGCCGCTGTCGCTCGCGGCGCTCGCCGAGCCGTTCGCGGTCGGGCTGCATGCGGTGTCGCGCGCGGGCCCGTTGATCGGGCGGCGCGTGCTCGTGTCGGGGTGCGGGCCGATCGGCGTGCTGGCGGTCGCGGCGGCGCGGGTGCACGGCGCGGCGGAGATCGTCGCGACCGACGTGGTCGATGCGCCGCTCGAGGTCGCCCGCGCGCTCGGCGCCGACCATACGATCAACGCGGCGGCCGACACCGGCTGGGTCGCGCGCTACGGTGCCGACAAGGGCACGTTCGACGTGATGATCGAGTGTTCGGGCAATGCGCGCGCGCTGCGCGACGGTCTCGACGTGATGCGGCCGCGCGGCGTCGTCGTGCAGCTCGGGCTCGGCGGCGACGTCAGCCTGCCGCAGAACGTCGTGGTCGCGAAGGAGCTGTCGATCTGCGGCTCGTTCCGCTTCCATGCGGAATTCGCGCTCGCGGTGCAGTTGATCAATGCCGAGCGCGTCGACCTGCGCCCGGCCGTGACGGGCGTGTTCCCGATGCGCGATGCGAACCGCGCGTTCGAGCTGGCCGGCGACCGGCAGCGCGCGATGAAGGTGCTGATCGATTTCGCGGACGCGGCGGCATGATCTCCTGCTGATGGCGCGCGACGGCGCACAAGGCAAGGAAGGCACGCCCGCGATTGGCGGAGCGTGCCTTTTTCATCGGCTGGAGCGAAACCGGATCATTGCGTGACTTGCCGCGCGCCGATGCGCTGCGACGCGAGCCACAGGGCGATCAGCACGCCCGCGAGCGCCGCGCCCGCGATGCACACGCCGCGCCAGCCTTCGATGCCGTACGCGACGCTCGCCGCGAACGATCCGAATGCGCCGCCGACGAAGTAGCTCGTCAGGTAGATGGTCGTCACGCGGCTGCGCGCGTGGCCCGCGAGTGCATAGATCACGCTCTGGTTCGAGATGTGCATGCCCTGCACGCCGACGTCGAGCAGCAGGATCCCCGCAATCAGTGCGACGAGCGAATGCGCGCCGGCCGCGATCAGCGCGAACGACGCGAGCACGGCCGCCGCGAACAGGCCGGTCGCTGCGTTGCCGTGGCCGCGGTCGACGAGCCGGCCGGCCGACGTCGCCGCGAGCGCGCCCACCGCGCCGACGATCCCGAACAGGCCGATCTGCCCTTCGGAATAGCTGTACGGCGGCTGGCTCAACAGGAACGTGAGGCCGGTCCACAGCAGGCTGAAGCACGCGAACACGAGCGCGCCGTAGGCCGAGCGCAGCGCGATCAACGGCTGCGCGCGCACCAGCGCGACGAGCGAGCGCATCAGCGCCGCGTAGTCGAGCCGCGCGTGGCGGCGATCCTTCGGCAGCTTCACCGCGAGCACGCCGGTCAGCGCGAGGATCATCGCCGCGGCGATGCCGTACACTGCGCGCCAGCCGAACCCGTCGGCGATCGCGCCGGCGGCGACGCGCGCGAGCAGGATGCCGAGCAGCAGCCCGCTCATCACGGTGCCGACCGCGCGGCCGCGCGTGCGCGCGTCGGCGAGCGACGCGGCGAACGGCACGAGCAGCTGCGTCGAGCAGGTGACGAAGCCGAGCGCGATGTTCGCGACGACGAACATCGTGAAGTTCGTGCTGAACGCGACGGCGGCCAGCGCGATCACGTTGAGCACGAGCAGCCGCACGATCAGCGTGTGGCGGTTGACCGCGTCGCCGAGCGGGACGATCAGCAGCAGGCTCGCCGCATAGCCAAGCTGCGTCAGCGTGACGAGATAGCCGAGTTCGGCGGGCGGGCGGCCGAAGCTGTGTGCGATCGCGGCGAGCAGCGGCTGCGCGTAATAGATGTTGCCGATGACGATGCCGCACGCGCAGGCGAACAGCAGCGTCATCGCGCGGGTCAGGGGAGGATGGTTGTCTTGATGCGGTTCCATGGTCGCGAAAGAAACAGCGGTGCCGGCCGGCGGCGCGGGCCGTCGGCAACGCGGGGTTGCGGAAATCGGGGCCGGCGTCGACGGAACGGCGATGCGCGCGATGCGCGCCGGGCGGCGCGTGGCCGGTGCCCGGTCGAGGCGGCGGCACAACGTCGTGCCGCGGGCGGGGGAAGGCGGGCCCGGGCGGGCCGCTCCGGTGCGGCGGCCAGGCGGCGTGCTCGGGAGCGGATGTGCGTATGATGCGGGAACCGCACCATAGCGTCCAAGACTGGATCCTTATGGTATCCATTGGTTCTACCAATACCCGGGCCGCCATGCTACTCCGCCACATCCGCTATTTCCTGGCCGTCGCCGAGCAGCGCAGCTTCACGCGCGCGGCCGATGCGCTGCACGTGTCGCAGCCGACGCTGTCGCAGCAGGTCCGCCAGCTCGAGGACATGCTCGGCGTGCAGTTGTTCGACCGCTCGGGCCGCACGGTGCGGCTCACCGAATTCGGCGAGGTCTATGCGCGCCACGCGCGCGCGGCGCTGCACGAGCTCGACACCGGGCAGCGAGCGCTGCACGACGTTGCCGATCTCGGCAGCGGCTCGCTGCGGCTCGCGATGATGCCGACCTTCGCGGCCTACCTGAGCGGCTCGCTGATCGATGCGTTCCATGCGGATTTCCCGAACGTCGCGCTGACGATCGACGCGATGTCGCAGGAGCGCATCGAGGCGCAGCTTGCCGACGACCGGCTCGATGCGGGCTTCGCGTTCATGCCGCCGCGCGCGCCCGACATCGACGCGCTGCCGCTGTGGGACGAACCGCTCGCCCTGGTGACGGGCCGCGCGCACCGCCTCGCCCGCCACCGCCGCGCGCTGAGCCCGGCCGAACTCGCCGGCGAGCCGCTGGTGCTGCTGAGCCGCGCGTTCGCGACGCGCGCGAGCATCGACCGGTATTTCATCGAGCAGGGCGTGCAGCCGAGGATCGCGATCGAGACGAATACGGTCAGCGCGGTGCTCGAACTCGTGCGCCGCGGGCGGCTCGCGACGGTGCTGCCCGACGCGATCGCGCGCGAGAGCGGCGACTTGTGCGCGCTGGAACTCGATCCGCCGCTGCCGTCGCGCACGGCCGCGCTGCTCACGCGCAAGGGCGCATACCGCAGCGTCGCGGCGCGCGCGTTCATCGAGCGCGCGCTCGCGTATCGCGATCCTTCGGGGGGATGACCGGTACGACCGGCGAACCGCTGCCGCGCCGGCCGCGACCGTAGGCCGGCGGCTGCGTCAGGTGCCCGGCGTCGGGAAGAAGATGCCCGCGCGCTGCGCGGCGTTCGCGATGTGCGTCTCGATCGCGGTGCCGGCCGCGGCCGCATCGCGGGCGATCAGCGCGTCGACGATCGCGCGGTGCTCGTGCCACGTCGACAGCAGCAGCTCGCGCCGGTAGAACGGCATGCGCTGGCTTTCCTTCATGATGTCGGCGCTGCTGCGCAGCACCGACTCGATCGCCGCGTTGCCCGCGAGATGGATGATCCGCATGTGGAAGTCGAAGTCGAGCTGCGACGCTTCGTCGAGCGCACTCTCGGTCAGCGCGACGTGCAGGTCGGCGAGGTTGTCCTCGAACCACGCGATGTCGTCGTCGGTGACGACGTGCGCGGCCATCCGCGCGGCGAACCCTTCGAGCGCATAGCGCATCTGGTACGTATCGGGCGGCGACGACTGCTCGGCGAATTGCCACGGATGCGCGGCCGACGCCTGCGCGCTTTCGACATACACGCCCTTGCCGGCGCGGATGCGCAGCATCCCGAGCGCCTCGAGCGTCGACAGCGCCTCGCGCAGCGACGCGCGGCTGATCTCCAGCTCCTCGGAGAGCTGGCGCTGGGCCGGCAGCAGGCTGCCGACCGGATACACGCCTGCCTCGATCCGGTCGCGGATCGTCGCGATGGCGGCGTCGGTCACGGTGTGCGGAACGTTTTTCATGATGTGAACGATGGCCGGTCTGACCGGCATTGTAATCCGCACGCGCGCGGTGCACGACCGGCCTACGGGAAAGCCACGATCCGCCCCCGCACGGTGCGGGGCACAGGGGCGGGAAATCCCTATTTTGTCCGTCCTTGACTCGACTATATCGGCTTCCTACTATCCACCATAACATCACTGGTCTTACCAGTATGAACAGACGAAACTGCAACCGTTGGATCGGGAGAGCGCCGTGTCGAAATTCCTCAATTCGCTGTTTGGCCGGGTAGTCGTCGCATTGATCCTCGGGGTCGCGCTCGGCGCGTTCTTCCCGCATTTCGCCGAGTCGCTACGGCCGCTCGGCGACGGCTTCCTGAAGCTCATCAAGATGGTCATCGGCCCGATCGTGTTCTGCGTCGTGGTCAGCGGGATGGCCAATGCGGGCGACCTGAAGAAGGTCGGCCGGGTCGGCCTGAAGGCGGTCGTCTACTTCGAGATCATGACGACGCTTGCGCTCGGCATCGGGCTCGTCCTCGCATGGGTCACGCGCCCGGGCGTCGGCATGAACATCGACCTGCGCTCGCTCGACGCGGCCTCGCTCTCGACGTACGCGAAGAACGCCGAAAGCCTGAAGGACACGGCCGGCTACCTGATGAAGATCATCCCCGAGACCGCGATCGACGCGTTCGCGAAGGGCGACATCCTGCAGATCCTCGTGTTCGCGGTGCTGTTCGGCTCGGCGCTGTCGCTGCTGGGCGACAAGGCGCAGCGCGTCAATTCGCTGATCGAGGAACTGTCGCACGTGTTCTTCCGCATCATCGGCTTCATCATCAAGCTCGCGCCGCTCGGCGTGCTCGGCGCGATCGCGTTCACGACCGGCAAGTACGGCGTCGCGTCGCTCAAGCAGCTCGGCT
Organism: Burkholderia sp. Bp8986; assembly: GCF_003854225.1. Taxonomy (NCBI): domain Bacteria; kingdom Pseudomonadati; phylum Pseudomonadota; class Betaproteobacteria; order Burkholderiales; family Burkholderiaceae; genus Burkholderia; species Burkholderia sp. Bp8986. The sequence goes on from NZ_QTQM01000018.1 coordinate 105,904, forward strand.
ACCTCGTCGCGGTGTTCTACCTGAGCTGCTTCGTGTTCGTCACGGTCGTGCTCGGCGCGGTGATGCGTCTCGCGGGCTTCTCGGTGTTCAAGCTGATCCGCTACCTGCGCGAGGAACTGTCGATCGTGCTCGGCACGGCGTCGTCGGACGCGGTGCTGCCGCAGGTGATGAGCAAGCTCGAATACATGGGCATCAAGGATTCGACGGTCGGCCTCGTGATCCCGACCGGCTATTCGTTCAACCTCGACGGCTTCTCGATCTACCTGACGCTCGCGGTGCTGTTCATCGCGCAGGCCACCAACACGCCGCTGTCCACGCACGACCTGATCGTCGTGCTGCTCGTGTCGCTCGTCACGTCGAAGGGCGCGCACGGGATTCCCGGTTCGGCGATCGTGATCCTCGCGGCGACGCTGTCGGCGATTCCCGCGATTCCGGTGCTCGGCCTCGTGCTGATCCTGCCGGTCGACTGGTTCGTCGGCATTGCCCGCGCGCTGACCAACCTGATCGGCAACTGCGTCGCGACGGTGGTCGTCGCCGTGTGGGAGAACGACATCGACCGGGCCCGTGCGAAGCGCGTGCTGAACCGCGAACTGCGCTACGTGGCCGACGAAGCCGGCAGCGCCGCGCCGGTCGCCGGCGACCAGGCCCACGCGCTCTGAGCGCACCCGCGCGCGAGGCGGCCTCCCGGGCTGCTTCGCGCGAACGAATGTCCCGCGGCCGGCGCGTCGATGCGCCGGTCCTTGCCAAAATAATGGAGACGACATGGCAGCCCCCATCCTCGATCCGAACGCGCCGGCCTTCACGCGGCGCTACATGAACCTCGCCGACCCGCGCCTGGGCGCGCAGGCGCTCTTCGCCAGCGACGAATTCTTCGCGCCGAAGGAGCGCATGCTGAATCCCGAGCCGGCCGTCTTCATTCCCGGCAAGTACGACGACCACGGCAAGTGGATGGACGGTTGGGAAACGCGCCGCAAGCGCACCACCGGCCACGACTTCTGCGTGGTCCGGCTCGCGCGGCCGGGCGTGATCTACGGCGTCGATCTCGATACGAGCCACTTCACCGGCAACTTTCCGCCGGCCGCGTCGATCGAGGCCTGTGCGGTGGACGGCGACACGCCGCCGGACGACACCGAATGGCGCACGATCGTCCCCGCGACGACGCTGCAGGGCAATTCGCATCACTACGTGAGCGTCGACGATGCGCAGCCGGTCACGCACCTGCGCGTGAACCTGTATCCGGACGGCGGGCTCGCGCGGCTGCGCGTGTACGGCCAGCCGCAGCGCGACTGGCGCCACGTGCCGGCGGGCGAACTCGTCGATCTCGCGGCGATCGAGAACGGCGGCTACCTGGTGGCCGCGAACAACCAGCACTTCGGTCCGGCCTCGCAGATGCTGATGCCGGGGCGCGGCGCGAACATGGGCGACGGCTGGGAAACGCGGCGCCGCCGCGAACCCGGCAACGACTGGGCGATCGTCGCGCTGGCGCGGCCGGGCATCATCCGGCGCGTCGAGGTCGATACGGCGTTCTTCAAGGGCAACTTCCCCGACCGCTGTTCGCTGCAGGCCGCGCACGTCGCCGGCGGCACCGACGATTCTCTCGTCACGCAGGCGATGTTCTGGGCCGAACTGCTCGGCGAGCAGAAGCTGCAGATGGACCACGTGCATACGTTCGACCAGCTCGCAACGCTCGGCCCCGTCACGCACGTGCGCTTCAACATCTTCCCGGATGGCGGCGTGTCGCGCCTGCGTCTGTGGGGCGAGCCGGCTTGAAGGAGGGCATCGGCATGAGCGGACCACATATCCTGCGCGTCGAGCGCCTGACCCGCGAGGCCTTCGCGCCGTTCGGCGACGTGATCGCGCTCGAAGGCGCGCGGCACTTCCCGATCAACGGCGGCACCACCGAGCGCTTCCACGATCTCGCGACGATCGACGTCTGCGCGGACGGCGGCCGGCCGCTCGTCAGCCTGTTTCGTGCGCAGCCGCGCGCGCTGCCGGTGGCGATCACGCTGATGGAGCGCCATCCGCACGGCAGCCAGGCGTTCATCCCGCTGGCGGCCGTGTCGCGCTATGCGATCGTCGTCGCGCCGGCCGGCGAGTTCCGGCCCGACGCGATGCGCGCGTTCCTCGCCGAAGGCTGGCAGGGCGTGAACTACGCGAAGGGCGTCTGGCACCATCCGCTGCTCGCGCTCGACGCGGTCAGCGACTTCGTGATCGTCGACCGTGGCGGCCCGCAGCCGAACTGCGACGAGATTCCGCTCGACGACGCGTGGGCGCTCGAGTTCGAGCCCGCGTGCGCGAGCACGGCCTGACGCGCGAAGGTAGGGTCAGGGGTTGAGCGGATTCGAGTGGATCGAGCGCCGCGCGCCGGCGACACGCGGCGCCTCGTCCCGCACGATCGACCGAAAACGTTCCCGACCCGGCCCGCACGCGACGTGCGGGCCGTTTTTCCATCCCGAAAACAACACGGCCCGGGCGGCGAGCTGCCGGCCGGGCCGTCGCGCGTGCGCGCAGGGTGCGGATCAGTGCTTGCGGTGCGGGCAGTTCTCGGTCGTGCAGGAGCCGTACATCGCGAGCGAGTGTTCCTGGAGCCGGAAGCCGCGTTCCTTGGCGATCGCTTGCTGGCGGCCTTCGATCTCGGCATCGAAGAATTCCTCGACGCGGCCGCAATCGAGGCAGACGAGGTGATCGTGGTGCGAACCTTCGTTGAGCTCGAACACGGCCTTGCCGGATTCGAAGTTGCTGCGCGTGAGCAGGCCGGCCTGCTCGAACTGCGTCAGCACGCGGTAAACGGTGGCGAGCCCGATGTCGAGCTGCTCGTTGAGCAGGTTGCGGTAGACATCTTCGGCCGTCAGGTGACGCACCGGGCTTTGCTGGAAGATCTCGAGAATCTTGAGGCGCGGTAGGGTGGCCTTTAGCCCGATATTCTTGAGATCCGTCGGATTGGTCATGGCTAGGCATCCCTAGAGTACAATGCAGGGCTTCAATGTTACCGGCTTTTCGCCGTTCCAGAAACACGCGCGACCCGCGACGCGGGCCAGCTCGGTGACGGAAATGTTCCCGGAATCCCTTTCGCACTATCAGAGGAGTCGCATGCGGAGTGCCATCATCGCTGCCGCCGCCGTTGCCGCGCTGGCTGGTTGTTCGTCGTACGACAGCGTGACGCAGCGCATCGCGCAGAGCATCACGCCCTATCGGATCACTGTCGTGCAGGGCAACTTCGTGTCGCAGGAGAAGGCCGCGCAGCTGCAGGCCGGGATGACGCGCGAGCAGGTGCGCGCGTTGCTCGGCACACCGCTGCTGTCGGACATGTTCCATGCCGACCGCTGGGATTACCTCTTTTACTTCAAGCGCGGCTCGACGTCCGTCGTCCAGCAGCGCGACCTCGTGCTGACGTTCTCGGGCGATCGCCTCGCGAGCTGGACGGGCGCCGAGAACCTGCCGTCCGAACTCGACCTGCTGGCCGATATCGATGGCGACCGCGGCGGCAAGAAGGCGAAGGCCGCGGCCGCGGCGAAGAAGGCGTCCGAAGCCGCCGCTGCCGCGGCTGCGGCGAGCGCCGCGCAGGCGACCGCTGCCGCGAGCCCGTCCGTCGAGCCGGTTTCCGGCGCGGCGGTCGACCAGGATGCGAACGCCCAGGCGGCGCGCGCGGCGAACCGCGCGACCAACCAGGTGTCCGGGCAGGGCACGACCGCCCGCCGCTTCACGCCGTCCGCGCAGGCCTCGGGCGGCGCGCCGGTGCCGGGCGGCCAGCCGCCGGGCGCCGCGCCGGCGATCCAGCCGCAGTTCCAGTTCCATCGCCCGCCGCAGCCGAACGCGTCGAACGAGGCGTCGCCGCCGGTCGGCCCGCAAGGCTCGGACAACCTGCAGAACCAGCCGCTCACCGCGCCGGCCCAGTAAGCGGCCGGCGTGCGGAAACAGGGCGGCATGCGCCGCCCGCCTTTAGACCTGTCGTGTAGAAAGCCATGAAGATTGCGATTGCCGGTGCATCGGGCCGTATGGGCCGGATGCTGATCGAAGCCGTTCTCAACGATTCCGACGCGCAGCTCGTCGGCGCGCTCGACCGCGCCGATTCGCCGTTCCTCGGCCAGGACGCGGGCGCGTTTCTCGGCAAGGAAACCGGGATCAAGCTGACCGACGACCTCGACGCCGTGTTCGCGCAGGCCGACTATCTGATCGACTTCACGCGGCCGGAAGGCACGATCGCGCACGTCGCGGCCGCGCTGCGCCACGACGTGAAGCTCGTGATCGGCACGACCGGCTTCACCGCCGAGCAGAAGGCCGAGCTGCAGGCCGCGGCAGGCAAGATAGGCATCGTGTTCGCGGCGAACATGAGCGTCGGCGTGAACGTCACGCTGAAGCTGCTCGAATTCGCGGCGAAGCATTTCTCGCACGGCTACGACATCGAGATCATCGAGGCGCACCACCGTCACAAGGTCGACGCACCGTCGGGCACCGCGCTGATGATGGGCGAGGCCGTGGCCGGCGCGCTCGGGCGCTCGCTCGACGACTGCGCGGTGTACGGCCGCCAGGGCGTGACGGGCGAACGCGACCCGTCGACGATCGGCTTCGCGGCCGTGCGCGGCGGCGACATCGTCGGCGATCACACCGTGCTGTTCGCCGGGATCGGCGAACGGATCGAGATCACGCACAAGTCGTCGAGCCGCGTGTCCTACGCGCAGGGCGCGCTGCGTGCGGTCCGCTTCCTGTCGGCGCGCGGCGCCGGCCTGTTCGACATGCAGGACGTGCTCGGCCTGCGCTGACCCTCACGGGGAAACTCCGATGGCGATTCCCACCGGCGTTGTCCACTACCTCGAAAGCGGCGATGCGATCACGCACGCCGTCGCCTACGTGCTGCTGGCGATGTCCGTCGCCAGCTGGTGCTTCCTCCTCATGAAAGCCTGGCTGCTGGTCCGTGCGAAGCGGCAGGGGCCGCGCGCGCTCGCCGCGTTCTGGCGCGCGCCGTCGCTCGATGCGGGCATCGCCGCGCTCGCCGGCACCGATCGCGAGCGCGTGTTCGTGCCGCTCGCCGAAGCCGCGCGCGATGCGGCCGACGAACACGATCCGGCCGCGCTGGCCGCGCGTGTCGAGCGCAGCGAACGCGTGCTGCGCGCGCTGCGTCACGCGATGCTGCGCTCGCAGCGGCGTCTCGAGTTCGGCCAGGTGCTGCTCGCGTCGATCGGCAGCACCGCGCCGTTCGTCGGGCTGCTCGGCACCGTCTGGGGCATCTACCACGCGCTCGGCAGCATCGCCGCGAGCGGGCAGGCGCAGATCGAGAACGTCGCGGGGCCGGTCGGCGAGGCGCTGATCATGACCGCGTTCGGGCTCGTCGTCGCGATCCCCGCGGTGCTTGCCTACAACATCCTCGGGCGGCTCGTGCGGCAGCTCGCCGAGGAACTCGACGGCTTCGCGCGCGACCTGCACGTATTCGTGTGCGCGCAGGGCGCCTGACGCGCGGCCGGGAGGAACGACCATGGCATTCGGCGGGCTGGAGCACCACAAGACGTCCGCGCCGATGGCGGAGATCAACATGACGCCGCTGATCGACGTGATGCTCGTGCTGCTCGTCATCTTCATCATCACCGCGCCGCTGATGACGCACGCGATCCGGCTCGACCTGCCGAAGGTCGCGGCCGGCGTTGCGCGCGACACGCCGCAGTCGGTCACGCTGTCGATCGACGACGCCGGCAAGCTCTACTGGGACGACGCGCCCGTCGCACTCGACGCGCTGCCGGCGCGCTTCCGGGCCGCCGCCGCGGGCGCCGCGCCGCCCGAGCTGCGGCTGCGCGCCTCGCGCGCGACCCGCTACGACGTGATCGCGCAGGTGATGGGCGCCGCGCAGGCCGCCGGGCTCACGCGGATCGGCTTCGTCACCGACGTGCCGCCGGCGGGCGCCGCCGCGCCGGCCGCCGCGGGCGCGACCCGCTGACCGGCTGACCGGCTGACGCACCGGGCGCTCGCGCCATCCGTGTCGTCCCGCAGGCAAGAATGCGGGCCGGCCGGCGAGACCGGCCGTACCGCCCGCCACGAACGGTATAATCGTCGTTTTCGCCCGGTTGGCAGGGTTTCGCCGGGTAACCTGGAGACCCTCCTGGTTATCCGGCGAATATCCGGATCATGAGGCAGGCACGAGAACCGTGAGCCTGCCCCCGCCGCCGGGCTGCCCGATTTCGTCCACTTCCGCGTGCCCGCCTCGTGGCGCGCCGCTTAAAGCCTAGTCCGAACCACACCATGCACGAGAGATACGTACCCGCCGACGTCGAAGCCGCCGCTCAGGGCGACTGGCGCGCAGCCGATGCCTACAAGACGAAGGAAGATTCGCAGAAGCCGAAGTTCTACTGCGTGTCGATGCTGCCGTACCCGTCCGGCAAGCTGCACATGGGTCACGTGCGCAACTACACGATCAACGACGTGATGTACCGCTATCTGCGGATGAACGGCTACAACACGCTGATGCCGATGGGCTGGGACGCGTTCGGGATGCCGGCCGAGAACGCCGCGATGGCGAACGGCGTGCCGCCCGCGAAGTGGACCTACGACAACATCGACTACATGAAGGGCCAGATGCAGTCGATGGGCCTCGCGATCGACTGGTCGCGCGAGATCGCGACGTGCAAGCCCGACTACTACAAGTGGAACCAGTGGCTGTTCCTGAAGATGCTCGAGAAGGGCATCGCGTACAAGAAGACGGGCACCGTGAACTGGGATCCGGTCGACCAGACCGTGCTCGCGAACGAGCAGGTGATCGACGGCCGCGGCTGGCGTTCGGGCGCGCTCGTCGAGAAGCGCGAGATCCCGATGTACTACCTGCGGATCACGCAGTACGCGGATGAGCTGCTGAACGACCTCGACGGCCTCGGCTGGCCCGAGCGCGTGAAGATCATGCAGCAGAACTGGATCGGCAAGAGCTTCGGCGTGAACTTCGGCTTCCCGTACGAACTCGACGGCGAGCAGAAGCTCCTGCGCGTGTTCACGACGCGTGCCGACACGATCATGGGCGTCACGTTCTGCGCGATCGCGGCCGAGCACCCGCTCGCCACGCGCCTCGCGCAGGGCAAGCCGGAACTGCAGGCGTTCATCGACGAATGCAAGCGCGGCGGCGTCGCCGAGGCCGATGTCGCGACGATGGAGAAGAAGGGCGTCGCGACCGGCTTCTCGGTCCAGCACCCGCTGACGGGCGAGCCGGTCGAGGTGTGGATCGGCAACTACGTGCTGATGAGCTATGGCGAAGGCGCGGTGATGGGCGTGCCGGCGCACGACGAGCGCGATTTCGCGTTCGCGAAGAAATACGACCTGCCGATCAAGCAGGTGATCGCGGCCGAAGGCCAGACGTACTCGCTCGACGCATGGCAGGAGTGGTACGGCGACAAGGAAGTCGCGACCTGCATCAACAGCGGCAAGTACGACGGCCTCGCGTACGGCGCGGCGGTCGACGCGATCGCGGCCGACCTGAAGGCCGGCGGCTTCGGCGACAAGCAGGTCACGTGGCGCCTGCGCGACTGGGGCGTGTCGCGCCAGCGCTACTGGGGCACGCCGATCCCGATCATCCACTGCCCGTCGTGCGGCGACGTGCCGGTGCCGGAGCAGGATCTGCCGGTCGTGCTGCCGGAAGACCTCGTGCCGGACGGCTCGGGCAACCCGCTCGCGAAGTCGGAAGCGTTCCTGAACTGTTCGTGCCCGAAGTGCGGCGCGGCCGCGAAGCGTGAAACCGACACGATGGACACCTTCGTCGATTCGTCGTGGTACTTCTCGCGCTACACGGCGCCGGACGCCGAGACGATGGTCGACGCGCGCACCGATTACTGGATGCCGATGGATCAATACATCGGCGGCATCGAGCACGCGATCCTGCACTTGCTGTATTCGCGCTTCTGGACCAAGGTGATGCGCGACCTCGGCCTCGTGAAGTTCGGCGAGCCGGCGAAGAACCTGCTGACGCAGGGCATGGTGCTGAACGAGACGTTCTACCGCGAAGACGCATCGGGCAAGAAGACCTGGTACAACCCGGCCGACGTGACCGTCGCGTTCGACGAGAAGGGCCGCCCGGTCGGCGCGACGCTGAACGCCGACGGCCAGCCGGTCGTGCTCGGCGGCATCGAGAAGATGTCGAAGTCGAAGAACAACGGCGTCGATCCTCAGGTGCTGATCGACCAGTACGGCGCCGATACCGCGCGTCTGTTCACGATGTTCGCCGCACCGCCCGAGCAGCAGCTCGAATGGTCGGGCGCGGGCGTCGAAGGCGCGAGCCGCTTCCTGCGCCGCGTGTGGAGCTTCGGCGCGACGAACCGCGAAGCGCTCGCCGCGCGCGCGGGCTTCGACGCGGCCGCGCTCGGCGATGCCGACAAGGCGCTGCGCCGCGAGATCTACAGCGTGCTGAAGCAGGCCGATTTCGACTACCAGCGCCTGCAGTACAACACGGTCGTGTCGGCCGCGATGAAGATGCTGAACGCGATCGACGGCGCGAAGGGCGCGACGCCCGGCGTGCTGCGCGAGACGTACGGCGTGCTGCTGCGCGTGCTGTACCCGGTCGTGCCGCACGTCACGTTCGAACTGTGGAAGGCGCTCGGCTATGCGGACGAATTCGGCCCGCTGCTCGACGCCCCGTGGCCGAAGGTCGACGAGGCCGCGCTCGAGCAGGCCGAGATCGAACTCGTGCTGCAGGTGAACGGCAAGGTGCGCGGCGCGCTGAAGGTCGCGAAGGACGCGAGCCGCGAGGCGATCGAAGCGGCGGCGGTGGCCGACGAAGCATTCGCGAAGTTCAGCGACGGCAAGCCGGCGAAGAAGATCGTCGTCGTGCCGGGCCGCCTCGTGAACATCGTCGTCTGACGGCCGTTGGCCGCCGGGCGCACACAGAAGGAGCGAAGGTGATCCGCAGATCGTTTTTGATGCTCGCCGTCGGCAGCGCGCTCGCGCTGTCGGCATGCGGTTTCCAGTTGCGCGGCCAGCAGGACTACGCGTTCAAGCGCCTGCTGGTGGCCGGCGCGCCGGCGCCCGTCGAGGCGCGCCTGGTGCGCCTCGTCGAGGCCGGCAGCGACACGAAGATCGTCAAGTCGGCGGACGACGCCGATGCCGTGCTGCGCATGTGGGAGTCGCGTGGGCAGAACACGCTGACGCTCAACAAGTACGGCTCGGCGCAGGAATACGCGCTGTTCTATACGCTGAACTACACGCTGACGAGCAAGGACGGCACCGTGCTGATCCCGCCGAGCGCGATCGCGCTGAACCGCGCGATGACGTACAGCGACCAGTACACGAACGCGAAGGCGCAGGAAGCCGAGATCCTGTATGGCGACATGGAGAACGACGCGGTCGACCAGCTGATGCGGCGTCTCGCGATCGTCCACTCGCTGACGCCGGCGCCGGAAGACGTGGTGCCGGGCGTTGCACCGGGCGCACCGCTGCCGCCGCCGCCGCTCTGATCGCCGGCGCACGTATCGATGCAATTGCGACTTGATGCGCTGGAGCCGCACCTCGCGAAGGGGATGGCCGGGCTCTACACCGTCTACGGCGACGAGCCGCTGCTCGCGCAGGAAGCGTGCGACCGCATTCGTGCGGCCGCGCGCGCGGCCGGCTTCACCGAGCGTTCGGTGCACACGGTCGAGCGCGGTTTCGACTGGAGCGTGCTGCTCGGCGCGACCCAGGCGATGTCACTGTTCGGCGAACGTCAGCTGATCGAGCTGCGCATTCCGTCGGGCAAGCCCGGCAAGGAAGGCGCCGACGCGCTGAAGACGCTCGCGGCCGCACCGAACCCCGATGCGCTGATGCTCGTCACGTTGCCGCGCCTCGACGCGGCCACGCAGAAATCCGCGTGGTTTACCGCGCTGCAGAACGGCGGCGTCGCGCTGAAGATCGATCCGGTCGACCGCGCGCAGCTGCCGAACTGGATCGGCCAGCGTCTGTCGATGCAGGGCCAGCGCGTCGCGCCCGGCGACGACGGCCGGCGCGCGCTGCAGTTCATCGCGGAGCGCGTCGAGGGCAACCTGCTCGCCGCGCACCAGGAAATCCAGAAGCTCGGGCTGCTCTATCCGCAGGGCGTGCTGACGTTCGAGCAAGTGCACGACGCGGTGTTGAACGTCGCGCGCTACGACGTGTTCAAGCTGAACGAGGCGATGCTCGCGGGCGACGCCGCGCGGCTTGCGCGGATGATCGACGGGCTGAAGGGCGAGGGCGAGGCGATCGTGCTCGTGATGTGGGCCGTCGTCGAGGAACTGCGCACACTGCTGCGGATCAAGCGCGGCACGACGGCCGGCAAGCCGCTGGCCACGCTGCTGCGCGAGAACCGCGTGTGGGGGCCGCGCGAGCGGCTGATCGGCCCCGCGTTGAACCGCGTGTCGGAAGGCGTGCTCGAGAAGGCGCTCGCGTTCGCCGCGAAGCTCGACCGGCAGGTGAAGGGGCTGTCGGCCGTCACGCCGGGCCGCCGCACGCAGGACGAGCCGCCGCCCGATCCGTGGGACGGCCTGTTCCAGCTCGCGATGACGGTGGCGGGCGCGCGCGGCGAACGACCGCCGACCGCGGGTCGTGTGCGGCGTTAAGCCCCGTCCGGGCCTTCAGCGCACGCATCGCAACCCGCTTACAATATTTCGATAGCCGGCGCGGCCTTCCTGCCGCCGCGCCTCACGCTTCTCCACGAATTCATGCCGCGCCAAGCGGCTCGCTTCTCGAGTCACACGATGGATATCGACCAGTACATGACGGACCTGGGCCGCCGTGCCCGGCACGCTTCCCGCGCGATGGCGCGCGCCAGCACGGCGGCGAAGAACGCGGCGCTCGACGCCGTGGCCCGCGCGATCGAGCGCGACGCGCAGGCGCTGAAGGACGCGAATGCGCGCGACGTCGCCCGTGCCCGCGAAAAGGGGCTCGATGCGGCGTTCATCGACCGCCTGACGCTGTCGGACAAGGCGCTGAACACGATGGTCGAGGGCCTGCGCCAGGTCGCGTCGCTGGCCGATCCGATCGGCGAGATCGGCAATCTCAAGTATCGCCCGAGCGGAATCCAGGTCGGCCAGATGCGCGTGCCGCTCGGCGTGATCGGCATCATCTACGAGTCGCGTCCGAACGTGACGATCGACGCGGCCGCGCTGTGCCTGAAGTCGGGCAACGCGACGATCCTGCGCGGCGGCTCCGAGGCGCTCGAATCGAACGCGGCGCTCGCGAAGCTGATCGGCGAAGGGCTCGAGGCGGCCGGCCTGCCGCAGGACGCGGTGCAGGTCGTCGCGACCGCCGATCGCGCGGCGGTCGGCAAGCTGATCACGATGACCGAATACGTCGACGTGATCGTGCCGCGCGGCGGCAAGAGCCTGATCGAGCGCCTGATCAACGAGGCGCGCGTGCCGATGATCAAGCACCTCGACGGCATCTGCCACGTGTACGTCGACGATCGCGCCGATCTCGCCAAGGCACTGACGGTGTGCGACAACGCGAAGACGCACCGCTACGGCACCTGCAACACGATGGAAACGCTGCTCGTGTCGGGCGGCATCGCAGCCGCGCTGCTGCCGCCGCTCGGCAAGCTGTATCGCGACAAGCAGGTCGAGCTGCGCGTCGATGCAGCCGCGCGCGCGGTGCTCGCCGAGGCGGGCGTCGGTCCGCTCGTCGACGCGACCGACGAAGACTGGCACACCGAATATCTCGCGCCGGTGCTGGCGATCAAGGTCGTCGACGGCCTCGACGCCGCGATCGAGCACATCAACCATTACGGCTCGCACCACACCGATGCGATCGTCACCGAGGATCACGACCGCGCAATGCGCTTCCTGCGCGAAGTCGATTCGGCGAGCGTGATGGTCAATGCGTCGACGCGCTTCGCAGACGGCTTCGAATTCGGCCTCGGCGCGGAAATCGGCATCTCGAACGACAAGCTGCACGCACGCGGCCCCGTCGGCCTGGAAGGGCTCACGTCGCTGAAGTACGTCGTGCTCGGGCACGGCGAAGGCCGCCAGTAAAGCGAGGCGCACAACCGATGGCAATGCTCTGGGTCAAGACGTTCCATATCGTTCTGATCGCCGCGTGGTTCGCGGGACTGTTCTACCTGCCGCGCATCTACGTGAACCTGGCCATGGAGACCGATCCGGCCGCGGTGCGGCGCCTGCTGCTGATGGCGCGCAAGCTGTTCCGCTTCATGACGATGATCGCCGTGCCGGCGCTCGCATGCGGGCTGTGGCTGTGGCTCGTGATCGGCATCGGCCAGGGGCAGGGCTGGATCCATGCGAAGGTGACGGTGGTGCTGCTGCTCGTCATCTACCACGCGTATTGCGGGCATCTGCTGAAGGTGTTCGAGCGCGGCGAGAACCGTCGCACCGACAAGTGGTATCGCGTGTTCAACGAACTGCCGGTGCTCGGCATGCTCGTGGCGGTCGCGCTGGTCGTGATCAAGCCGTTTTGAGCTGAGCGGCCGGTTTGCCGCACCGACCCAAGCGCAACGGCGCCCCGCGGGGCGCCGTTCTTCGTTTACGTGCGTGCCGGGTAGCGGCTGATGCGCCGGACCGTGCGTCGGTTCTGCATCGCTCATGCGCCGGCGGGGCGCCGTGCGTGGGTCAATCCTTCGTGCCGTCGTCGATCCGGCGGCGCGTGATCGCTTCCTTCGCGCGGCCGACGCGCTCCATCAATGCGGGCCCGCGCGACAGCGCGACGCCGACCGCGAGGATGTCGCCGATCGCGAGATGCGACATGCGCGACGTCATCGGCGAGAACACGTCGGTTTCCTCCGCGACGTTCGACGCGAGGCTCACCGTCGCGAGCTTCGCGAGCGGCGAATGGCTCTGCGTGATCGCGACGACCTTCGCGCCGCACGCGAGCGCGGAGCGCGCGGCCTCGACGATGTCGCGCGTGCGACCGGTGTTCGAGATCGCGACGACGACGTCGTGCGGCCCGAGCAGCGCCGACGACATCGAGAACGTGTGCGGGTCCGAATACGCGACGCTCGGCACGCCGAGCCGGAAGAACTTGTGCTGGATGTCCTGCGCGGCGATGCCGGAGCCGCCGGCGCCGTAGAACTCGATGCGCGACGCGTTCGACAGCAGCGCGATCGCGTCGGCGACGCTGCCGGCCGACAGGCTGTTGCGCACCTCGATCAGCGCGCCGATCGTGCGGTCGAACACCTTGCCGATGATGCCGGGCGCGGGCTCGTCGGGCTCGACGTCGCGATACACGGACGACACGCCCGGCGCGACGCTCTGCGCGAGCCGGATCTTGAATTCGCGAAAGCCGCTGCAGCCGAGCGCCTGGCAGAAGCGCGCGATGGTCGGCTGGCTGACGCCCGCGCGGGTCGACAGCTCGGTCATCGCGAGGTCGAGCACCTCGCGCGGCGCGGCGAGGATGTAGTCGGCGAGCTTGCGCTCGGACGGGCGCAGGTCGGCGCGGATCGCTTCAATGCGAGGCAGCATGGGACGGCGGATGGAAATCGGGTTCGGATGAGCGAGTGTATCGCAATCGAATTGTAGAAAATCTACATGAAAATGCTAGCTCTATCGTCGGCAATTTCTGCAGTGGACGATGCCGTGGATTAGGGTTTTCACTAGGAAAGCCTTGCTGGTGGCGGGGATGTGAGTTGCGCGTATGCTGATCCGCATTGCGCGCTTGTAGTTTTTCTACTAGACTGACTTCGTTCGTTCGATGCACTCGACCGTCCCCACGATTCCAACCGCCGGTGTCCGTCCGGCATACAGGAGCGCCCAGCATGACGTCGCTGCACCCCACCCTGGCGAAAGTCACCGATCGCGTGATCGCCCGCAGCCAATCGACCCGTTCCGCCTATCTGCAACGCATCGACGGCGCGCAAGGCAAGTTCCCGGCGCGCGGCGCGCTGTCGTGCGCGAACCTCGCGCACGGCTTCGCGGGTCTCGAAGGCAGCGACAAGTTCCAGATCAAGGCGATCCGCGAGCCGAACATCGGCATCGTGTCCTCGTACAACGAGATGCTGTCCGCGCACGCGCCGTACAAGGATTTCCCCGACATCATCAAGGCCGCCGCGCGCGAGAACGGCGGCGTCGCGCAGTTCGCGGGCGGCGTGCCGGCGATGTGCGACGGCGTCACGCAGGGCAACCCGGGCATGGAGCTGTCGCTGTTCTCGCGCGAGGCGATCGCGATGGGCACCGCGATCGCGCTCACCCACAACATGTTCGACGCGGCGCTCTGCCTCGGCATCTGCGACAAGATCGTGCCGGGCCTCCTGATCGGCGCGCTGCAGTTCGGCCATCTGCCGACCATCTTCGTGCCGGCCGGCCCGATGACGAGCGGCCTGTCGAACGACGACAAGGCGAAGATCCGCCAGCAGTTCGCGACCGGCCAGGTCGGCCGCGACGCGCTGCTCGAAGCGGAATCGGCGGCATATCACGGCCACGGCACCTGCACGTTCTACGGCACCGCGAACAGCAACCAGATGCTGATGGAGCTGATGGGCCTGCACCTGCCGGGTTCGGCGTTCGTCCATCCGCACACGCCGCTGCGCGACGCGCTGACCGCCGAAGCCGCACGCCGCGTGCTCGACCTGACGGTCGAGCGCGGCCACTACACGCCGATCGGCCACGTGATCGACGAGAAGGCGATCGTCAACGGGATCGTCGCGCTGCTCGCGACGGGCGGCTCGACCAACCACACGCTGCACCTCGTCGCGATCGCGCGCGCGGCCGGCATCCTGATCGACTGGAACGATTTCGACGAGCTGTCGGCGGTCGTGCCGCTGCTCGCGAAGATCTACCCGAACGGCAAGGCCGACGTGAACCACTTCCACGCGGCGGGCGGCGTCGCGTTCCTGGTGCGCAACCTGCTCGAGGGCGGGCTGCTGCACGAAGACGTGACAACCGTGGCGGGCAAGGGCCTGTCGCACTACACGAAGGAGCCGAAGCTGATCGACGGCAAGCTGACGTGGGTCGACGGCACGGCCGAGAGCCACGACACGAAGGTGCTGCGCGGCATTCGCGACCCGTTCCAGCCGGACGGCGGCCTGCGCCTGATGCAGGGCCGGCTCGGCCGCGGCGTGATCAAGATCTCGGCGGTCGCGCCCGAGCACCGCAAGGTGACGGCGCCCGCGATCGTGTTCGATTCGCAGGAAGCCGTGCAGGAGGCCTTCGATCGCGGCGAGCTGAAGCGCGATTTCGTCGCGGTCGTGCGCTTCCAGGGCGCGCGCGCGAACGGGATGCCCGAGCTGCATCGTTTGACGCCGCTGCTCGGCGTGCTGCAGGATCAGGGCTTTCACGTCGCGCTGGTGACCGACGGCCGCATGTCGGGCGCGTCGGGCAAGGTGCCGGCCGTGATCCACGTGTCGCCGGAAGCGCTGCTGGCCGGCCCGCTCGGCAAGGTGAAGACGGGCGACACGCTCGTGATCGACGCGGAAGCCGGCATCCTCGACATCGAGGTCGACGACGCCGAGTGGCAGGCGCGCCCGGTCGCGCAGCCGCTGCACCAGGCCGAGAACGAGGTCGGTTTCGGGCGCGAACTGTTCGGCGTGTTCCGCGCGGCGGCCGCGCCGGCCGAGCAGGGCGCATCGGTTTTCGGGACGCTGGTCGGCGAAACGGCCGTCAGCGTCGCTGCATGAATTTCAAGGAGTGTTCCAGATGAAGACGATTGCTGAAATCGTGAAGCTGGGCCCGGTGATTCCGGTGCTCGCATTCGACTCGGTCGAGCAGGGCGAACACGTGTCGCGCGCGTTGCACGCGGGCGGCGTCAAGGTGCTCGAGATCACGCTGCGCACGCCGGCCGGCCTGGAGGCGATCCAGCGCGCGAGCCAGCTCGCGGACGACATCGTCGTCGGCGTCGGCACGATCACGAAGCCCGAGCACTGCGAGCAGGCGAAGCGCGCGGGTGCGAAGTTCGGCGTGTCGCCGGGCCTGACGAAGGACCTGCACCTCGCGTCCCTCGACGCCGGCCTGCCGCTGCTGCCGGGCGTGATGACGCCGAGCGACATCATCCAGGCGCTCGAGTTCGGCTACGAGATCGTCAAGTTCTTCCCCGCGCAGCAAGCCGGCGGCGTGCCGATGCTGCAGGCGTTCCACGGTCCGTTCCCGGCGCTGAAGTTCTGCCCGACGGGCGGCATCACGGTCGACACCGCGCCGAATTTCCTGAAGCTGCCGAACGTCGTATGCGTCGGCGGTTCGTGGCTCACGCCGAAGGCCGCGCTCGCCGCGCAGGACTGGGCCGAAGTCACGCGCCTCGCGCAAGCCGCGAGCCAGCTGCCCCGTTAAGACTTGTACGAAACGAACGTTTGACCCTCGGTAAGCGAGCGCTTAGTGCTTGTTTTACCGAGGGTTTTTGCTGATGGAACCGGTTCTATCCGCGGACCGTAAAGATAAGTAAAATTCAGCGTCCTCGCGGGGTGGGAACCCCCGTGTTTCGGAGACCTGCATAGCCGGGCATACTCGCAACAACTCGCCCGGTTCGAACAATCCTAGGAGGAGTGCCACATGGGGGCTGTCCAAGGCAGCATGCTGCTCATTTATACCGTGATCGCGATCGTCGCGCTGATCGTGATGATCGCGCGGTTCAAGATCTATCCGTTCCTGGTGCTCATCATCGTCTCGCTCGGCCTCGGCCTCGTGGTCGGGATGCCGATGGACAAGATCGTCAAGTCGTTCGAGACCGGCAACGGCAACACGCTCGGCCACATCGCGGTGGTCGTCGGCCTCGGCACGATGCTCGGCAAGATGATGGCCGAATCGGGCGGCGCGGAGCGGATCGCGACCACGCTGATCGACT
Organism: Burkholderia sp. Bp8986; assembly: GCF_003854225.1. NCBI lineage: Bacteria > Pseudomonadati > Pseudomonadota > Betaproteobacteria > Burkholderiales > Burkholderiaceae > Burkholderia > Burkholderia sp. Bp8986. The sequence continues at coordinate 122,590 of NZ_QTQM01000018.1, forward strand.
GGTTCGGCGAGAAGAACATCCATTGGGCGATGATGTTCGTCGCGATCATCGTCGGCCTGCCGGTGTTCTTCGAAGTCGGCTTCGTGCTGCTGATCCCGATCGCGTTCAACGTCGCGAAGCGCACCGGCAAGTCGCTGCTCGTCGTCGGCCTGCCGATGGTCGCGGGCCTGTCCGTCGTGCACGGGCTGATTCCGCCGCACCCGGCCGCGCTGCTGGCCGTCCAGCAATACGGTGCCGACATCGGCAAGACGATCGCGTTCGGCCTGATCGTCGGCGTGCCGACCGCGATCGTCGCGGGCCCGCTGTTCGCGCTGATGATCTCGAAGTTCGTCAAGCTGCCGGAGAACAATCCGCTCGCCGCGCAGTTCGTCGAATCGCACACGGAAGGCAAGCAGCGCGAACTGCCGAGCTTCGGCATCACGCTGTTCACGATCCTGCTGCCGGTGATCCTGATGCTGGTCGGCAGCTGGGCCGACCTGATCTTCACGCCGAAGTCGCTGCCGAACAGCCTGCTGCGCTTTGCCGGCAACTCCGACGTCGCGCTCCTGATCGCCGTGCTGGTGAGCTTCTTCACGTTCGGCAAGCTGCAGGGGTTCAACCGCGACCAGATCCAGAAGTTCTGCGGCGAGTGCCTGGCACCGATCGCCGGCATCACGCTGATCGTCGGTGCGGGCGGCGGCTTCGGCGGCGTCCTGCGCGACAGCGGGATCTCGCAGCAGATCGTCGAGACCGCGAAGCACGCGCACCTGTCGCCGCTGCTGCTCGGCTGGTTCGTCGCGGCGCTGATGCGTCTCGCGACGGGTTCGGCGACGGTCGCGATGACGACGGCCTGCGGCATCGTCGCGCCGATCGCGGCGGCGTCGGGCGCGGCGGTTCGTCCGGAGCTGCTGGTGCTCGCGACGGGCTCGGGCTCGCTGATCTTCTCGCACGTGAACGACGGCGGCTTCTGGCTGATCAAGGAATACTTCGGGATGACGGTTGGTCAGACGTTCAAGACCTGGTCGCTGCTTGAAACCATCATCTCGGTGCTCGGTCTGAGCTTTACGCTGCTGCTGAGCGTGGTTTTGTAACAAGGGGTAGTCAATGATTCTGATCGCAATGGGCGTGTCGGGCGCGGGCAAATCGCGAATCGGCGAAATGCTGGCAGAACGCCTGTCGTGCAGCTATACCGACGGCGACGCGTTTCACAGCGCGGCGAACAAGGAAAAGATGCACAACGGCATTCCGCTGACCGACGACGACCGCTGGCCGTGGCTGCGCACGATCCGCGCGGCCATCGAGGAAAAGCAGCGTGCCGGCGAGACGGCCGTGTTCACGTGCTCTTCGCTGAAGCGGTCGTACCGCGACGTGCTGCGCGGCACCGACACCGACGTGCGGTTCGTGTATCTGAAGGGCTCGTTCGAGGTGTTGCACGAGCGCCTGAAAAGCCGCACCGGCCATTTCTTCGATCCGTCGCTACTGAAGAGCCAGCTCGACACGCTCGAGGAGCCGGGCCCGGACGAGGCGATCGAGGTCAGCATCGAGCTGACGCCCGAACAGATCGTCGATCAGGTGATGGCGAAGATCGGCCACGCGCACTGAGCGCGGTTCGCGGCAATCGTGATGCCGCAGTGAGACAGGCGCCCCTCGGGGCGCCTTTTTTCGTCGAGCGCGCGCGAGCCGCCAAAGAAAAAGCCCGATGCGAGCAATTTCGCATCGGGCTTTTTTTCCGTCCGGCGACGGCGGCGCTTACGCGATCCGCTTCGCGAGTTCGACGGCCTTGCCGATGTACGACGCCGGCGTCATCGCGAGCAGGCGGTCCTTCGCATCCTGCGGGATCGCGAGCGTGGCGACGAATTCCTGCAGCGCTTCGCGCGTGATGCCCTTGCCGCGCGTCAGTTCCTTCAGCTGTTCGTACGGGTTCTCGATGCCGTAGCGGCGCATCACCGTCTGCACCGGCTCCGCGAGCACTTCCCAGCAGTTGTCGAGATCTTCGTTCAGGCGCTGCGGGTTGACTTCGAGCTTGTCGAGGCCGCGGATCAGCGAGTCGTACGCGAGCAGCGAATAGCCGAGCGCGACGCCCATGTTGCGCAGCACCGTCGAGTCGGTCAGGTCACGCTGCCAGCGCGACACCGGCAGCTTGTCGGCGAGGTGGCGCAGCGTCGCGTTCGCGAGGCCGAGGTTGCCTTCCGAGTTCTCGAAGTCGATCGGGTTGACCTTGTGCGGCATCGTCGACGAGCCGATTTCGCCGGCCTTCGTCTTCTGCTTGAAGTAGCCGACCGAGATGTAGCCCCACACGTCGCGATCGAGGTCGAGCAGGATCGTGTTCGCGCGCGCAACCGCGTCGAACAGCTCGGCCATGTAGTCGTGCGGTTCGATCTGGATCGTGTACGGGTTGAACGTGAGCTTCAGGCGGTTCTCGATCACGTCGCGCGAGAACGCTTCCCAGTCGAATTCCGGATACGCGGACAGGTGCGCGTTGAAGTTGCCGACCGCGCCGTTCATCTTGCCGAGGATCTCGACCTTCTCGATGCGCGTGATCGCGCGTGCGAGGCGCGCGGCGACGTTCGCGAGCTCCTTGCCGAGCGTCGTCGGGCTGGCCGGCTGGCCGTGCGTGCGCGACAGCATCGGCTGCTCGGCGAGCGCGTGCGACAGCGCGACGAGGCGCTGGTGGACCGTGCGCAGCGCCGGCACGATCACGTGCTCGCGCGCGCCGGCGAGCATCATCCCGTGCGACGTGTTGTTGATGTCTTCGGACGTGCACGCGAAGTGGATGAATTCGCTGGCCTTCTCGAGTTCGGCCTGGCCCTTGACCGATTCCTTCAGCCAGTATTCGACGGCCTTCACGTCGTGGTTCGTCACGCGCTCGATTTCCTTGATGCGCGCGGCGTCGTGCGCGGTGAAGCGCTCCGCGAGCTGCAGCAGGAATTGTTCGGACGCGTCGGAGAAGCGCGGGACTTCCGCGAAGCCGGCGCGCGACAGCGCGATCAGCCAGTGCACCTCGACGGTGACGCGGTGGCGCATGAAGGCGGCTTCGGAGAGCCAGTCGCGCAGCGCTTCGGTCTTGCTGGCGTAGCGGCCATCGATGGGCGAGAGCGCGGTGAGGGCGAAAAGCGTATCGGGACGAGTGTCGGACATGATCGGGCGGGCCTTGGGGCCGGGTCGAGCGAGGGGGGAAGAATCCGGCATTTTACCATCGCCGCGGGGCGATCCCGGCCGAACCGGTCCGGCCGCCGCCGCCGCGGGCGATCGGCACGCGCCCGGCGCCCGGGCGGCGCGCGACCGGCCTGCCGGCAGGCGCCCGCGCCGGCTCGCCGGGGCGCCCGCCACGCCGCCGGGCCGGCCCGCCCGCCGGTAGAATGCAGGCTTCTTCCCGACCGCCGCCCGCCGCGCCCGCCTGCATGGAACTGAAATGGCTCGAAGACTTCGTCTCGCTCGCGGAAACGCGCAGCTTTAGCCGCTCCGCCGAACTGCGGCACGTGTCGCAGCCCGCGTTCTCGCGGCGTATCCAGGCGCTCGAGGCGTGGCTCGCGACCGAACTGATCGATCGTTCGGTCTATCCGACGCGGCTCACGCAGGCCGGCCAGATCTTCTACGAGCAGGCGCTGACGATGCTGTCGCAGGCGCACGAGGCGCGCACGCTGCTGCGCGGCCACGTCGGCGCGCCGGTGCCGACGATCGAGTTCGCGGTGCCGCACACGCTGTCGCTCACGTATTTTCCGCGCTGGCTGCAGCGGATCGAGGCGAAGATGGGGCAGGTCCACACGCGGCTGCGCGCGCTGAACGTGCACGATGCCGTGCTGTCGCTCGTCGAGGGCGGCTGCGATCTCGTGATGGGCTACCACCACCCGAGCCACCCGGTCGCGCTCGACCCGGCCCGCTACGACATGCTGGTGCTCGGCAGCGAGCCGATCAGCGCGTTTTCGGCGCCGGGCCGCGCGGGCCGGCCGCGCTACACGCTGCCGGGCACGGCCGAGGCGCGCGTGCCGTACCTGTCGTATACGCCGAACGCGTATCTCGGCCGGATGACCGAAGTCATCGTGGCGAATGCACCGACGTCGCTGTTCCTCGATCGTGTTTACGAAACCGACATGGCGGAAGGGCTGAAGGCGATGGCGCTCGCGGGCCACGGCGTCGCGTTCCTGCCGCACAGCGCGGTCGAGGATGCGGTGGCGAGCGGCCGCCTGATCCGGCTCGACCGTTCCGCGCGCGGCGGCACCCATCCGTTCACGCTGACGATGGAGATCCGCCTGTACTGCGACAAGCTCGCGCTGCAGGGCGACGATCCGCACCAGAAACTCGTGCGCGCGCTGTGGGACGTCGTGCGCGACGAACTGCGCGAAACCACCGGTTAACCGTGGGCGGTTAACCGGGCCGGTCGGGCGCGAGCGACTGACGAGCCGCTTTCGGCGCCTGTCGGACGCCCGGCCGGCGGGCGTCCCGCGACTTTCACGACGATTTTTCACGCCCGCGATGCACGGCCGATCGCGGGCGTTCTTGCGCAAATCGACCGCGGATTTGCGAAAAATCACGATCATGCAAGAAACGCATAATCGAATAAGCAAACGGCATTGGATAAAAAAAACGGGTTTTTCGACAATGTGCGCAATCCGTTGAACGTTGGAGTGTCCATGTCTTCGCAACTGCAGTCCATCCCGTCCTACCTTCACGCCGACGATCTCGGCCCGTGGGGCAACTACCTTCAGCAGGTCGATCGCGTCGCGCCGTACCTCGGCTCGCTGTCGCGCTGGCTCGAGACGCTGAAGCGTCCGAAGCGCATCCTGATCGTCGACTGCCCCATCGAGCTCGACAACGGCACCGTCGCGCACTTCGAAGGCTATCGCGTGCAGCACAACGTGTCGCGCGGCCCGGGCAAGGGCGGCGTGCGCTACCACCAGGACGTGACGCTGTCGGAAGTGATGGCGCTGTCGGCATGGATGTCGGTGAAGAACGCCGCAGTGAACGTGCCGTACGGCGGTGCGAAGGGCGGCATCCGCGTCGACCCGCGCAAGCTGTCGCGTGGTGAGCTCGAGCGCGTGACGCGCCGCTACACCAGCGAAATCGGCATCATCATCGGGCCGAACACCGACATTCCGGCACCGGACGTCAACACCAACGAACAGGTGATGGCGTGGATGATGGACACGTACTCGATGAACCAGGGCCAGACGTCGACCGGCGTCGTGACCGGCAAGCCGATCGCGCTCGGCGGTTCGCTCGGCCGCAAGGAAGCAACGGGCCGCGGCGTGTTCGTCGTCGGCTCCGAAGCGGCGAAGAAGAAGGGCCTGGAAATCGAAGGCGCGCGCATCGCGGTGCAGGGCTTCGGCAACGTCGGCGGCATCGCGGCGAAGCTGTTCCAGGAAGCGGGCTCGAAGGTGATCGCGGTGCAGGATCACACGGGCACGATCTACCAGCCGGCCGGCCTCGATTCGAACAAGCTGCTCGACCACGTCGCACGCACGGGCGGCGTCGCGGGCTTCGAAGGCGCCGAGCCGATGCCGAACGACGAGTTCTGGACGGTCGAGACCGACATCCTGATCCCGGCGGCACTGGAAAACCAGATCACCGAAAAGAACGCGGCGAAGATCCGCACGAAGATCATCGTCGAAGGCGCGAACGGCCCGACGACGACGGCGGCGGACGACATCCTGAGCGCGAACGGCGTGCTCGTGATCCCCGACGTGATCGCGAACGCGGGCGGCGTGACCGTGTCGTACTTCGAGTGGGTGCAGGACTTCTCGAGCTTCTTCTGGACGGAAGACGAGATCAACCACCGTCTCGAGCGCGTGATGCGCGAAGCGTTCGCCGGCGTGTGGGCGGTCGCGGAAGAGCACAAGGTGACGGTGCGTACGGCGGCGTTCATCGTCGCGTGCAAGCGCATCCTGATGGCGCGCGAAATGCGCGGCCTGTACCCCTGATCGGTCGTTGCCGATCGCCGATCGGTTGACTACGATCAAAGCATGACGCAATCCACCCGATTGCGCGCATGAACCTTCGCGGGCGATGCCGAATTCGGCATCGCCCGCGCGCGCATTCAGGTGCCGAAACGGGCGCCCGGAGCCGGGAGGACGGCTTCGCACAGCGCGATTCGTAGTGCGGTTAACAACCAGTACTTTCAAAAATATTACTTTGATACACTGGCGCGGGTTTTAGCCAAGGAGATGACCAAAATGAAATACCAGAAGGCAGTCCTGATGGTCGCGGCGCTGTGCGCGTTCGCGAGCGGCGCGCACGCACAGGAGACCGGCACGCTGAAGAAGATCAAGGACACGGGCGTGATCGCGCTGGGCCACCGCGAATCGTCGATTCCGTTCTCCTACTATGACCAGAACCAGCAGGTCGTCGGCTATTCGCGCGAATTCCAGTTGAAGGTCGTGGACGCGGTGAAGAAGAAGCTGAACCTGCCGAACCTGCAGGTCAAGAACATCCCGGTCACGTCGCAGAACCGCATCCCGCTCGTGCAGAACGGCACGGTCGACATCGAGTGCGGCTCGACGACCAACAACCTGGAGCGTCAGCAGCAGGCCGCATTCTCCGACACGATCTTCGTGATCGGTACGCGCCTGATGACGAAGAAGGATTCGGGCGTGAAGGACTTCGCCGACCTGAAGGGCAAGACGGTCGTGACCACCGCCGGCACGACGTCCGAGCGCCTGCTGCGCAAGATGAACAACGACAAGCAGCTGGGCATGAACATCATCAGCGCGAAGGATCACGGCGACTCGTTCAACACGCTCGAGTCGGGCCGCGCGGTCGCGTTCATGATGGACGACGCGCTGCTCGCGGGCGAGCGCGCGAAGGCGAAGCAGCCGGGCGAATGGGTGATCGTCGGCACGCCGCAGTCGGAAGAGGCGTACGGCTGCATGATGCGCAAGGGCGATGCGGACTTCAAGAAGGTCGTCGACGACGCGATCTCGCAAGTCGAGAAATCGGGCGAAGCCGCGAAGATCTACGCGAAGTGGTTCGAGAACCCGATCCCGCCGAAGGGGCTGAACCTGAACTTCCCGCTGTCCGATTCGATGAAGAAGCTGTACGCGAACCCGAACGACAAGGCGCTCGACTGACCACGCGGCCGTTGACGCAGAAATGACGCTACTGAAACGGAAGAGGCCACGCTTCTTCCGTTTCTTTTTGCTGGAGTCTTGCCCATGTCTTACCACTGGAACTGGGGCGTCTTCCTGAGCCCCGTCTCGACCGGCGAGCCGACGACTTATTTCGGATGGCTGATGTCCGGCTTCTGGGTGACGATCGAGGTGTCGCTCGTCGCCTGGGTCATCGCGCTGATCGTCGGCTCGCTGTTCGGCGTGCTGCGCACGGTGCCGAACAAATGGCTGTCCGCGATCGGCACCGTGTACGTGTCGATCTTCCGGAACATTCCGCTGATCGTGCAGTTCTTCATCTGGTACCTCGTCGTGCCCGAGTTGCTGCCCGCATCGATCGGCACCTGGATCAAGCAGTTGCCGCCGACCACGCAGTTCTTCACCTCGTCGATCATCTGTCTCGGCCTGTTTACGGGCGCGCGCGTGTGCGAACAGGTGCGCTCGGGGATCAACGCGCTGCCGAAGGGCCAGCGCGCGGCCGGCCTCGCGATGGGCTTCACGCAATGGCAGACGTACCGCTACGTGCTGCTGCCGGTTGCGTACCGGATCATCGTGCCGCCGCTCACGTCCGAGTTCCTGAACATCTTCAAGAACTCGGCGGTCGCGTCGACGATCGGCCTGCTCGACCTGTCCGCGCAGGCGCGCCAGCTCGTCGACTACACCGCGCAGACCTACGAGTCGTTCATCGCGGTCACGCTCGCGTACGTGATCATCAACCTCGTCGTGATGGCGTTCATGCGCTGGATCGAAGGCCGCACGCGGCTGCCCGGCTACATCGGAGGCAAGTGATGCATCAGTTCGACTGGAGTAGTATTCCCGGCGCGATACCGACGCTGTGGACGGGGGCGATCGTCACGTTCAAGATCACGCTGATCGCGATCGTCGTCGGCATCGTCTGGGGCACGTTGCTCGCGCTGCTGCGGCTGTCGGGCGTGAAGCCGCTCGCGTGGTTCGCGAAGGCGTACGTGACGGTGTTCCGCTCGATCCCGCTCGTGATGGTGCTGCTGTGGTTCTTCCTGATCGTGCCGCAGGTGCTGCAGGGCGTGCTCGGGCTGTCGCCGACGATCGACATTCGCCTCGCGTCGGCGATGGTCGCGTTCTCGCTGTTCGAAGCCGCGTATTATTCCGAGATCATCCGCGCCGGCATCCAGGCGGTGCCGCGCGGGCAGGTCAACGCCGCGTTCGCGCTCGGCATGAACTACGCGCAGGCGATGCGCCTCGTGATCCTGCCGCAGGCGTTCCGCGCGATGGTGCCGCTGCTGCTCACGCAGGCGATCGTCCTGTTCCAGGATACGTCGCTCGTGTACGTGATCAGTCTCGCGGACTTCTTCCGCACGGCCGCCAACGTCGGCGATCGCGACGGCACGACCGTCGAGATGGTCCTGTTCGCGGGTGCATGCTATTTCGTGATTTGCTCGGTGGCGTCTGCCCTCGTCAAAGGTCTCCAGAAAAAGGTCACAAGATGATTTCCATCAAGAACGTTTCCAAGTGGTACGGCCAGTTTCAGGTCCTCACCGATTGCACGACCGAGGTCAAGAAAGGCGAGGTGGTGGTCGTGTGCGGTCCGTCCGGCTCGGGCAAGTCGACGCTGATCAAGACCGTGAACGGCCTCGAGCCGTTCCAGCAGGGCGAGATCCTCGTGAACGGCCAGTCGGTCGGCGACAAGAAGACGAACCTGTCGAAGCTGCGCTCGAA